>JADYZI010000403.1 GCA_020853255.1 Acidobacteriota bacterium | reverse complement strand
GTTTATACGCCTGTGCGGCCTCGGCCGCGCCGGCGTGCATTATCTCCGGTTTGTGGTAACGCCAATACTTTTCGAACTCTTCGTCGGTCATTTCGGGCTTCTCACCGCGCTCTTTCGTCTTTAAGTATTTTTCCGCCCATTCACGCATTTCAGGGATATTGTTCAACGCGGCACGCGCTCCGTGCATCAAATTATCTCGTTCCATTAGTTTGATCTCCTTATGGTAGATTAAACACTTTGGCCCCTGTTGCGGGCAAGAGCGGACCAGCTCAGAAATTTTATCGAAGCACGGAGTTTTACGTGAAATATAGTTTATTTACTTCTCTCCTTATCCTTTCGCTGGTTTCGAACGGCGTTTTTGCGCAGGCAAAGGCGACGTCGGCCCCAAAGAATTCAGCGGCTGCGGTCAAGCCGTCCGAGAAAAAGCAGGATTATGTTGTTCCGTTCGTTAACAAGACACTGGCGAACGGCCTTGAGGTGATAGTTCTGCAGGATTCGTCCGTTCCGATCGTCACGGTCGAATTGGCCGTTCGCAACGGTTCGTTTACCGAACCGCCGGAGCTGCATGGGCTTTCACACCTTTATGAACACATGTTCTTTAAGCCGAATTTTGCTTCGGCGGTCCGCGAATGCGCTTCGCAGACGAACCGCTTTTCGATACCTCCAATTTGTTCGCGTGCCAGGGAACTAAGCTCGCGCATCGGCGATGTTTCTTACCTTAAGGACAGCAATAAACTTAGCATTTCGAACGGCTCAACGCGTGAGGAGATCGTAAATTACTACTTCACGACCACCCGCGACTACCTCGCCTCCGCCATTCACAATATCAACGACGCGATCCGTTACCCGATCTTTGACGAGGAAGAATTTGAGAATGAAAAAAAGGTGGTCATTGGCGAGATCGACCGGCTCGAAGCAAATCCCTTCGGCCTGCTCGACCGCGTAATGAAACAGAAGTTGTTCTATAAGTATCCGACCAGGAAAGATCCTCAGGGCACGCGCGAATCGGTTGGTTCCGCAACCATCGAAAAGATGAAGCTGATCCAGTCGCGTTACTATGTTCCGAACAACGCCGCTCTGATCGTTACGGGCGATGCAAAACCGGACGACGTATTCAAGCTCGCCGAACAAATAATGGGAAGCTGGGAACGCCGCCCCGTCGATCCGTTCAAGGAGTTTCCGCTCGTCGAGCATCCGCCGCTTGAAAAAAGCGAAGGCGTGATCCTGGAACGAAGCAAAGAGGAAGTGACCGCCGAATCAGGTGAAGAAAACCTGTTCGTCATGCTCGGCTGGCAAGGCCCGTCCATCGGCAAGGACGACGCGGCGACCTATGCTGCAGATGTTTTTTCATACATAATTTCGCAGCCCGATTCCCGGTTCCAACGAAATCTGGTCGATTCAGGGCTCGCCTCGGGAGCAAACCTGGGCTACTACACGCAACGCAATGTCGGGCCGATCAACCTTGTCCTTACGACGATACCCACAAAAGCAAAACTGGCGTTAAAGGCCGCCTATGGCGAGGTCGCGCACTTCACTGATCCAACCTATTTTAGCGACGCCGAACTTGAAAGCGCCAAAACTATCCTCGAGACGCGGGACCTGTTCGAGCGTGAAAAACTAAGCGAGTACGCACACACGCTCGGCTTCTGGTGGTCCTCGACGGGCATCGACTATTTCCGCGGTTACCATGCAAAACTTCGGGCGGTAACCCGGGCCGATATTGACCGCTACATCAAGACGTATATTCAAAACAAAAACCATATTGCCGTAGCAATGGTATCAGCGGAAGGCAAAAAGGCTTCCGGCCTCACGGAACAAGACCTCATCGGAGGTGCAAAATGACGTTGAAACACAAATTTCTCACTCTCCTGATTCTTTCGTTGTTCATTACATCGGCCGCCGCCTATGCGCAGGACGCAAGATCGGACGATCTTGCCGCCCAGGCCGGGTTGGTCAGCGAGTTTGATGTCAACGGCCTGAAAGTGATACTAAAACGGCGGCCAGGCTCGCCCACGGTCGCAGGCGGCGTGTTCGTCCGGGGCGGGGCCCGCAATATCAACGAAAAGAACGCTGGCATCGAGGCCTTGACACTTGCGGCCGCGATCGAGGCGGGAAAGAATTTTCCGCGGCAAACCGTCCGCCGTGAGCTTGCCGGAATGGGAAGCGAGATCGGGGCAGGGTCAAATAACGATTACAGCGCGATCAGCCTCGGCACGACCCGCGATAACTTTGACCGTTTCTGGAATATTTTCTCAGATGTCGTATTAAATCCGGCCTTTGCTGAAGCCGACATCAACCGTGTTCGCGAGCAGATGCTGACCGGCCTTCGCGAACGGAGCACGCTCCCGGAAGGCGCGCTCGAAACGCTGGAAGACCGGGCGATATACGCCGGCCATCCATACGCGAACGATGTGAACGGTACGGTTGCAACAATTGGAGCGATCACGGCCAATGATATTCGCGCCTATCACAAAAAGATTATGGAAACCTCGCGGCTGCTGCTGGTTGTCGTTGGAGATATTGACCGTGAGGCCCTGCGATCAAAGGTTGCCGCAACTTTTGGCAAATTGCCTCGCGGCTCGTACAAAGAGGCAGCATATCCGCCGCTTGATTTTTCCAAAGGAACCTTGGACACCATCCAGCGAAGCCTGCCGACAAACTACATTAAAGGTTCATTTGCCGCACCGCCGCCCGGAACTAAAGATTACTGCGCCATGCGGGTTGCTATTTCGATCCTGCAAACCCTTGTTTACCAGACGGTCCGCCAGCAATTACAACTTTCATACGCACCGGATGCTGAAATGGACAGCTTTGCCGCAAACACGGCCAGTATCTCGGTCTCGACCACCGACCCAAATAAAGCGATTGCCGTAATGCGCGAGCAGATCAAGCTGCTCCAGGAAAATACCTTGCGGCCTGATGTGATCGACCAGATCTCATCCTTCTTTCTTACCCGGCACTACATCGGCCAGGAAACCAGCGGCGCACAGGCCGGCGAACTTGCCCAGTACGAACTCATCGGCGGCGGATGGCGAAATGCCTTTCTGTTCATGAACGGAGTTCGCTCGGTCAGGCCCGAGGATATTCGCGATGTGTCCAACAAGTATATGAAGAACCTCCGGT
>JADYZI010000402.1 GCA_020853255.1 Acidobacteriota bacterium | reverse complement strand
GCCAGATTCTGGCTTCGCCCACCATGCGATGGATCATTCTTTCCGGCGTGATCCACAATTTTTGCCTTTATACCCTTAGCTCGTTCATGACACCGTACATGATGCGATGGCACGGCCTTGCCATTAGAGACGCGAGTTTGAATTCGATGCTGATAAACGGAGTGTTCACGCTGCCCGGTCTATTGTTCGGCGGGCTTATTGGCGATGCGGTAAAAAGGCGGCGTGCCGACGGCGGCCTGTTGCTCGCAGGGTTTGCGTCCCTTGCGGCCGTTCCACTTCTTTGGATCGCGGTTTCCGCAATGCAAACAGATGTGATGATGTTTGTTGTCGGAATGGGCGGAGCATTTGCGCTGATGTATTTTTATTATTCGAATGTGTATGCCGCCATTCAAGACCTGGTCGAACCTCAACTGAGAGGCTCGGCGATGGCCGTTTACTTTTTTGCGATGTATTTGCTTGGCGGTGCCCTCGGGCCATACACTACTGGAGCCCTCAGCGACTATTTCACAAGGCGTGCCGCCGCAACGGCAGGAGCGGCGGAAGCCGGCCAGGCCGCACTCGAGCCTTTTAGGGCCGCTGGCCTGCACAACGCTATGTATCTGATCCCAGTGCTGGCGATAGCGCTCGCTATTGTTCTATTCGCGGCCTCGCGTGCGATATTGAAAGAATCCGACACGAACGCAACTTAGTGCCGAAGTTTTGTGGCTTGAACTTGTGCCTTTCGCGGCCTGGGGACCGGCTTTCGTTACAACGAACAACACGAAAAAGGAACGAAAGCCCACGAAGCGACCAGCTCTTCTGATTTTCGAGCCCAGTGTGGGCAAGCCCTGCGTAGTGCATATAGACGTCCACGATGGCTTTAGAATATTACTGTGTATTTGTCTTTTTTGCGGTTGGCTTGCGTGGGGAGGGCTTGGGTGGTCCTTTGCTAAGCACTTTCTCAATACTGGCGAGAGTTGCGAGCATTTGCAGCGCGTTATCTCGAAATCTGTTTGCGATAAGCAGAGTTTCTTGTAATTCAAGTTCGCCGAGAACTGAGAAGGCTCGTACCATGGCAGGCGATGAGAGGAAATTATCTGGATCTTCCCAGTAAGTTTCGCCGGCATACGAAACTGGCTTGGTTTGCTCGCTCTTGATCTGGGACAATCCATTAATGACCTCAACGGATCTTAGCAGAATCAGGGACGACTGTGTTTGCATAAAATAGGCCATTTCTCCCGATACGGAGAACATTGTTTTCGCCCTCATCCCTTCTTTCATTATTCCCGTGAGACTCAGGATTGCCTGAAATGCGTTAGTCGAAAGGCTCTCGTCCTGTTTTTTATTTGCAGCCTTGGCAATGTCGATCAAAATTGGAATGGCCATTGCGACATTCTCAATTTTACGCGCGGATGCAAGGGCTAACAGCGGTTCACCTCGCTGCAACTGTGTTTTCGCCTTTGCCCTATATAGGACGTTGAACCAACCTTTTTTTCTGGATTCATCGTTAATATCACTAATCAGTAGATCAGCCTTAAAAAAATCTTCTCTAACAATTGCGGCTATGATCTCAGCATCCAAACCTTCGGATCGTTCAACTCCTCCCAGGAGCGCTTTGACTGCCGCGATCTGCATAGAGATCAAACCAACAAATTGTCTTGGTATGGCTTGCATCAGCGAAATGCTTATAGCGTTCATCTCAACGAACTGAGCGGGCGAATAGCGAGGCGAAAGAGCCAACAAAATTCCTCCGATCACCGCCCGATTGATCTTGCGCAGCAACATCGCTTGATCAGAAAAACCATCGTTCTTGATCAGATCTTCGTCCGTTTCTGCTAACGAACGCTTAAGTGCGCTATAGCCGACCTGCATAAATTGCTGCCGCAAGTTCTCGTCGGATCCAGTCGCCTCCGGCACGACGTTTGGAGATGGCGCAAGTGGGAAAAGATACGCGGCAACATTCGCTAACCCAGACAAGGCAATTGTTGGTGACTGATTTGGAAATCGATCCAATGCTTGGGAGGCAATATAGTTCGCCAGCATAACGTCCTTCTCCCGGATTCGGTTCAATATAAGAGGAAGTGCTGGTGAGGTATTCGTGGAAAGTGCGTCGGATAATATAGCTCCCGCCAGAACTGGATCATCTTCGGCCAAGCGGTATGCAAGGAAGGCCAGGCGCTGTGTTTCTACGTTTGTTCCTTTCAGATTATCAAGAACAGGATCTACCTTCTCTTTGCCAACTCGCGACGATGAGATTAGTTGGGCAGCCAACGTTCGGTCTTTCGGGACAAGCTGTTGAAGAAGCTCGATCCGTGATCGCTCCTTGTCGAACGCCTTGTTATCATCAAGCTGTTTGTCTATTGTTTCCCAGAGCTTGATAAACATAGCGCGGGATCGTTCTGGATCGCGCACCCATAGCAAGTTCGCGGCCTTTGCTCTCACAGTCACAAATTTCCGCGGGTCAGGAATTCGTTCGGACCTATTCAGAACACTTTCAAACTCCTCAACCGCGAGTTTGTAACGCACTAAATTCTTGTCCACCACCTGTCCTCCGGAAATCGTTACGATCAGCAGAATGGGCGCGATGAGCCGAAGGTGATAACCAAGCCGTTTACTCATAGCGGTTGCTTTCATATTGAGGTGCCTCAAACCATGTATAAAAAGCGATCCGACTTTGGTTGCGCAATGAAAAGCGATCACTCGGATAGCGGGTAACAACTCGCGCCACAGGTAATTACAACATACAACCCGACGCCGAGACATGTGGCGCATGTCGCGTATTCCCGGTTTCCACACGCTTCAGCGCACGTTAGAATAGTCTCGGGCGGCAAGGCACTACCTACGCAATCAACAAAGCATTTCCACGAACCTGCTTCATCCCGAAAGCAACTGAGGCGGGAGCTTTTCACCTTCGAGGCGTTATAAATTCGGGTGCGATTAGCTAGGCTGATTTTCTTCGCGTATACAATTGGAGCTACTTTGAATTCCACCGTATTTTTGGTCAGACGCTTCACCGACTTCCTGCTGCCCCGAACACGTACAATTTCAGATTTTGGCCCAGTACGTGTTTTCTTTCTAAAAGAACCAGCCTCAGAACCGAACTTCGAGCTCGC
Source organism: Acidobacteriota bacterium (assembly GCA_020853255.1). The sequence continues at coordinate 4,214 of JADYZI010000402.1, read as the reverse complement.
GTGCAGATTTCCACCCAGCACTAGCAAGCCAAGTATTAGGCCGATTAGAACCCGACTCAAATCTTTGTTCATGAAATCCTCCTATAATGCAGTTGAAATGGCTACATTCTAATCGGAATCAAGGCTAAGTCGACGAATACTTCTTGCTGATGACGATCATTTCTGACCAGAAACTATGATTTGTGTTGAACTGGCGGAACGGACTGGTGAATTTCGGCCTGGCTTTCGCGAAATTCGGTCGGCGTCATTTGAAATTTCGCCTTGAAGCTATGCGTGAAGCGGCTGTCGTTGGATATGCCGACATTGAAGGCGATCTCTTTGATTTGGCAAAAGCAAGTCGAATTTGTGAGCATCTCCGCCGCCTTTTCGATCCGAAGGTCATTTAAGTAAGTCATGGGAGTGACGCCAGTTTCTGCCTTGAACAGACGTTGAAAATATGGTGTAGACATGCGTACTTCTGTTGCCATTGCTTTGACCGTCCACGAGCGTCGCATGGATAGCTTGAGTTGCTGTACGATGTGGAAGATTCGTCGATCCATAGAGACGTGTTGTCCAACAGCTTGACAATCTACACGGAATGGATTATGTCCCACACCCAGAACACTGTCAAGCCCTTGTTACCAGTTCTACGATTAGTGTTGAACTCGCTAGTCAGAGCCTAGAAATATGCTAAAATCAACACTCACATACAACTGAGTTATGACACCTGAGACAAAGGAAATATCAACCGAAGCACAGACTGAAAAGGAGCGTTGGGAAGGCGACACGCTTGCGAAAGTACTTGAAAAAGCGCCCGAGCGGAAAGAGTCGTTTGAAGGCGTGAGTCTTGAGCCGGTCGAGCGGCTTTATACCGAGGCGGACGCTGAAGGGCTTGATGTTGGATTTCCGGGCGAGTATCCATACAAGCGCGGAATTCACCCGACGGGCTATCGCGGCAAACTTTGGACGATGCGGCAGTTTGCCGGATTCTCTTCTCCTGAAGAGACGAACCGCCGGTTCAAGTACCTGATGGCCCAGGGCCAGACGGGTTTGTCGGTCGCATACGATCTTCCGGCGCTGATGGGGCTGGATGCCGATTCACCATTGAGCGAAGGCGAGGTCGGCAAATGCGGTGTGGCCGTTTCGTCACTTGCGGATTTTGAAGTGCTGTTCGACGGTATTCCGCTGGACAGCGTGACGGTCTCGCAAACCATCAATGCTCCTGCCCCCATCTTTCTTGCGATGTACCTGGTCGTTGCCGAAAAGCAAAAGGCCGACTTCAATAAAATTTCCGGCACGCTGCAGAACGATATTCTCAAAGAGTACATCGCCCAAAAAGAATGGATCTACCCGATCAAGCCGGCGATGAAGTTGGTCATCGATACATTCGAATACTGCACACAGCATGTCCCGAAATACAATCCTATCTCGGTCAGCGGCTATCATATCCGCGAGGCGGGAGCGACGGCTTTGCAGGAATTGGCGTTTACTCTCAGAGACGGTGTCGAGTATGTTCAATACGGCGTCGATCGCGGATTGAATGTTGATGAATTTGTTCCCCGGCTTTCGTTCTTTTTTAACGCGCATAATGATTTTTTCGAAGAGATCGCTAAATACAGAGCTGCCCGCGTTGTGTGGGCAAAGACGATGAAAGAACGCTTCGGAGCGAAGAATCCGCGAACTATGCAGCTTCGTTTTCATACGCAAACCGCCGGGGTTTCGCTTACAGTTCAACAGCCCTTGAACAATATCGCCCGCGTTGCCATCCAGGCACTCGCCGGCGTTCTCGGCGGTACCCAGTCCCTGCATACTGATTCATACGATGAGGCACTTGCCCTGCCAACCGACAATGCCGCTCTGATCGCACTGCGTACGCAGCAGATCATCGCTGAAGAAACCGGAGTCGTAAATACTGTAGATCCGCTTGGCGGAAGTTGGTATGTGGAATCGCTCACACAGAAAATGGTAGATGGCTGTTTCGATTACTTTGAAAAGATCGACAACTTTGGCGGAATGGTCGAAGCCGTCGAGGCCGGTTTTCCGCAGCGTGAGATACAGGAATCAGCCTATCAATATCAAAAGGCTGTCGAACGCAGTGAGCAGACTATTGTGGGTGTGAACAAGTACGCAATGGATGATGAGATCCACAAAACGGACATCCTGCAAATAGATGAATCCGTCCGCGACCACCAACTCTCCCGCCTTGCCGAGACCAAATCCGCCCGCGACAAAGGCGCGGTTGTGAACGCCCTCGACAAACTCAAACTCGCCGCCCAGCACGACGAAAATACAATGCCGCTGATAATCAACGCCGTTGCAGCCTATGCCACAGTTGAAGAGATCTGCGTTGCGCTGCGGGACATTTATGGGATCTACGAGGAGCCGGCGTTTTAGTTAGATACGAGTTGCTAGTTCTTATAAAAGCCAATAGCTGATGAAAATTTTGGGCGGCTTGGGCGGACGCATTGCGGGATAGCAGGTGTTTCGTTCATTTACCCAACGAACTCATGCCGACCGAGTTGTAGAACTCGACCGGGGCGAGGTCGTCGTACAGAACGGCCCCTAGCGTTTCGATCTGCACCAAGCTTTTTAACAGGGAAGCAGTCTGCGGATCGGCAGGCCCATCCATGCACTCGTTCTTACAGGCGACCAGAATGACATTCTGTAAAGACTCATTCGGCTTGTCGGGACGGACCTTGAACAAACGCACGTCGGGAAATATCTGCTTGTACGTCGCATATTCTGCGCTGAGAAACCGACTGGCGTCGCCCGAAAGTGCCGAGCCGATGTTTGCTATGACAACGCCGTTCCGGTTCAAACTATCATGTATCCGGCGGACAGCTTCTATCGTCGTCAGTTGAAACGGGATAGAGAACAGTGAACCGAACGCATCAACAAAGACAGCGTCGTAACTATTTGGCCGCGCCTGGTTCAGAAATACACGCCCGTCCTGATGAAAAATTGTTAGCCGCGGATCATCCTCCAGTTCGAAGTACCGGCGGGCCAGGTCGGTCATCTTTGGATCGATCTCGACCACGTCCATTCTTGAATCCGGATGATATTTCAAATACTCGCGCGGCACAGTGTACCCGGCCCCGCCGATCATGAGCACGCGTTTGCTGTCAGGCGTGATGTGGTCCACGAGGCCAAAGAATTTCACGTATTCGAACACAGGCGAGCCGTCGTCAAGGTACATCGCCGATTGTGCGAAATAAGGATCTGTTGCGATCGCCCTGTATGGCCGGCCGGTCTCGGTGTGGACGGCCTCGTAGATCTGTACGCGACTGTATTCGGTGTCAAGATCGATCAGTTTGTGTACGGTTCGCAGATAGTACGCCATTGCCTCGCCGCTGGCGGTCCCAAACGCAAAGATGATCAGAACACTCAGATTCAGCCGGGTCAGGGCAAACGGCGCGAGGACAAGGCTAATCGCGAATAGTGAACCGGCGATCAAATATAAGGTACGCGTACTGCCGACAAAGGGGATCAGAAAAAAGCCGGCCGCAAATGTGCCGCAGATACTGCCAACGGTTGATAGGGCATAAAGTCGGCCGACCGTTCTTCCTGAATCTTCAAGCGATAACGTTCGGAGTTTGACGGCGTACGGCGTAACAAAGCCAAGGAGAACACTCGCCGGTGCGAAGAGGAGCGTTGCCGCTATCACCGCTCTGAGTTCCAGCGGCCCGCCCGCTGCCTGGATCGAAGCGAGGATGATGTCCTTTATCAGGATAGTGACCGAAACGGCCCCGCCCGCAAGGAAAATGGCCGAGGCAAGCACCTTCACATCGGGCTTGCGATCGGCGATACGTCCGCCGATCCAGTAACCGAGGCTTAGCGCGGCAAGAATCACGCCGATCAGGCTTGTCCAAATGTATGTCGAAGTTCCAATATAAGGCGCGACGATCCGCGAACCGATGATCTCAAAGACCATCACCAGAGCTCCGCATACAAAAACCGCAAGCTCAAGAGCGAATCGTGCGACCGAGGTACGCATTGCAATACATTAGCTGAAAATTGGACTGGGGCGTAGCCGCAAAGGCGGAAAGTTTGCTAGGCGGCGACGTCCTCGTGCGTCGGACTCCGTCGCATCATGCCAAAGACGTACCAGAAAACGCCGTGCGAAACGTAAGCGCCTGAGAGGATGAGAAGCATGTAACGCGAATAGAGCCAGATGAGCATTCCGATCGCGGCGATCACAAGTACAAGATAAAGATTCCGCCGGCCAGTACCGACGG
>JADYZI010000401.1 GCA_020853255.1 Acidobacteriota bacterium | reverse complement strand
GGAATTTCCGCGCGCCGCACCGCGGAGATCCGTCGATTCCATGGAACTGGTGGTCGGATGCAGAACAGGGCGGCGGTGCCCTTGGGGCGATCAACTCGCATGTTATCGATTCGTTCCGTTGGTTCCTAGATACCGAGGTCTCGTCTGTTTTCTGTCAACTTCAGTCACATGTCAAACAGCGGCCGTACAATGGCGGCCTCCGTGAGGTGACGACGGACGACGAGGCAAATATACTGCTGCGCTTTGCCGATTCCGATCTCTGCACGGATGCGACGGGCCTGGTTTCGGTTTCAATGGTTGAAGGCCCTGATTACGTTAGTGTAATCGAGATATTCGCCACCGACGGCGCGTTGATGATCGATCATGTCGGCAGGCTGTTCACGGCACCAAATGGTGAAAAAGCGTGGACGCTGGCCGAGACGACGATCGGGCAAACTGTGCCGGGCTATCCCGACACGGGTTTCCCGCGCGGGTTTATGGAATTTGCACCAAAAATTGTGGAAGCGATCCAGAACGGCAATAGATCCATAGAATTTGCTGCGACATTCGAAGACGGTCTGCAGGTGCAGCGAATTCTCGACGCCGCCCGAAAGTCGGATGATCTGAGACAGGCTGTTAACCTGTCTCAGCGCGCAGCAACTGGCTAAACTCGCGCGTCATGTGAGAATTACTTCATATATTTATCGAGAAAATCCGCAACTTTCGGGTACAGGTCGAGGCGGTTCTTTAGTTTTGAGATGCCGTGGCCTTCGTCGTCGTAGAGTTTGTATTCGACGACGGCCCCGCGTTTTCGCAGGGCATCGACCATTTGTTCGCCTTCCGTGTATGGAACTCGCGGATCGTTCAGGCCCGAGATCACGAAAAGCGGCGTTTTGATGCGGTCGATCTTGCGTATTGGCGAAATGCGGCGAAGGAAATCGATGTCGCGGTCGAGACGGCCGTATTCAACCTCACGCTGCCGTCGGCGGTAGCCGGAGGTGTTCTGCAGAAAAGTTTCCCAATTTGTGATTGCTACTGTCCCAACCGCCGCCGCCCAAAGGTCCGGATAAAGTGTGATCGCCGCCATTGTCATATAACCGCCATAGCTTCCGCCCATCACCGCGATCCGCTTTGGGTCCGCCCCGCCTTTGGTTTTTAACCACTCGACAGCTGCAGCAAGGTCTTTGACCGAATCTTCGCGTTTTTCTACATCATCAAGATGGGTGTATGTTTTGCCGTAGCCGGTTGATCCGCGAACATTTGGATCAAGGATCGCATAACCGCGTGAGAGGTAGTATTGAAATAGGGCGTTGAACCCAGGCCGGGATTGGCCTTCAGGCCCGCCGTGAACGGAAACAAGAACGGATCTCTTGGGTGGGTTTTCTAGGCCGTTCCGCGTCATAAGAATCGCGTTGGACTTGGAATAGTACCAAGCCGGAATCTCTCGGCCATCAAAAGATCTATACTTTACCAACTTCGGATGGATAAAAGATTCTGAATTAAGCCCGGCCAAATCGCTTCTGGTTATCCTCATCAATCTTTTGAAATTAAGGTCGAAGAGCCAGATGTCGGAAGGATAGACCGACGAACTAAAGGAAAAGGCCAGCTTCGTCGCGTCTCCAGAAAACGTTAATCCGCCAACTATGCCATGGTCTGGCAGTCTTACCGGTTCCATTTTGGGGCCGACTGTTGAAATCAGTGGCTTGCCGCCGGTTTCGATCTTTCGAACATAAAGCTCAGAAAATCCATCTCGATTTACCGTGTAGGCCATTATTCCTTTGCCGTTGCTCATCGTCACACCGCCGGTGTCCCATTTCTGATCGTCGATGATGCGTGTCTCGCGATTAGTGTCTGACCAATCATCACCCGCCGCATTCTTTTTTCGCATATAGGCGAGGCCGGCGAATTCGCGTTTATCGTTGGTTGTCAGAACGATGCCGTCTGCTAGGAAGTGGACGTCGCCAAATTCCGAGGCGTCGGTGTGCGGCGTGAGCTGTGTTTCTTTCTTCGAGGCGACATCGACCATATACAGATCGTTGTCGAGGCTCTTTTCCACGCCGTCGCGTGAGAGGACAAACTTGGTGCCGTTATCGTTGACGGCTGCAATGCCGATGTTGCCGTCGTATTGATAGAGCAGTTCCTCCTTGCCGGTTGCGATCACCATCGAATAGACATCAAAGAAAGTGCGGTTGCGTTTGTTCGATGCGTAATAGATCTTTTTGCCGTCTTGGGAGATCTCGGCAAAATTGTGACGGACCCTTGGCTCATCGGTTAAAGCGCGGACGCCCGTGCCGTCCGTTTTCATCCAGTAAAACTGCGTATTCTCATCGCCGCCGCGTGCTTTTCCAAAGATGATGCCGCTATTGTCCGGCAGCCAGCGGACAAAACTGACGTTGTCCCCATAATCGGTCAACTGGCGCGGCGTGCCGTTCGGCAAGTCGATCAACCAAACCTGCGACGTGCCGCTCGTGTTTGTCAGATATGCCATCTTTCTTCCGTCCGGTGAGAGAGTTGGCGCACCGGCAGATCGTATGTTCAGATACTGCTGGATCGTGTAAGGCTGGGCAAAAACAAGGCCGGCCGAGACGAGCAAGAAGGCAACAAGCGATAACGTTCTCATTTTCTACCTCGCGAACGGAGAATGTCGCGATTATAGAACGAAACGTTTCCGAGTCGAAATGAGATTGGGCCGGCACGCGGTAAAGGTGCGGTCCGGCCGATCAGGGCCCGGGAAGTTCAACTTTCACGGCTTTGCTGAGATCACGTAGCCGGCATAGAGCCTTCGATACAGCATTTTTGCCAGTTTGGGATCCGCTTCTTTGATCAGATTATACTGGCTAAGAGCTCCTGCCCGATTCTTTGCCGCCAGATACGCCATGCCGAGGTTGAATCTAAGCCGGGCGTCGTCAGGGCTTATCTCGACAGCCCGCTTCAGAAGAACCGCACATTTGTCATACTCCTTCTGCCGATAGAGAACGTTGCCGAGGCCGCTGAGGACCATCGCATCATTCGGATACTCCTTCTGAAGAGCGTCCATCAGTTTCCGTGCGTCACTAAGATTTCCT
>JADYZI010000400.1 GCA_020853255.1 Acidobacteriota bacterium | reverse complement strand
TTCAGCCGGCCCAAATTTCTGTTTGAGCGTGACCTTCCGCGCGAGGTGGCACGCAGGCTTACACAGACGATCGCGAACCGAAGCATCCGCGTATGGCAGTTTGTCTTTATCCTGCTTGCGTTTAGCGCCTTTGGATTCCAGGTTTACTGGACATATTTTGCGGACGATTCGAACGAGCAGTTTCAAGCATTGGCTTATAAGGACCTGCGAACACGGCGTACATCGGCAGCGGACCTTAGGGGCTGGATGCTTGACCGAACGGGCAAACTTGGGGCCGCGCTGGCGTATTACAAGATAAATTCGAAAGGCGAGGTTGACAGGACCTATGCACTCGAGACCGAGATGGCACACTTTCTCGGCACTGAACGCGGCACTCCCGGACTGGAACGTACCTTATACGACCGCGAAGCAAACCCGATGCCTGAAGCTTGGGAGATATTAACGAAGTACAAAAAGCCGGAGCCGGAGCAAAGAGATGTAAGGATCACTATTGACCGTGACTTACAGGCATTTGTTGCCAAGCAGCTTGAAGGAAAACAGGGTGGGATCGTCGTGTTGAATCCGCAGACAGGTGATGTCCTTGCGATGTACTCCAATCCATCCTACAAATTGTCAGACGCAGAAACGCTCGACGGATATCTTAAGTTAGAGGCGGACAAGGAACACAAGCCTCTCCTTAACCGTGCAACACGGGAGTTTTACATTCCCGGATCCACGTTCAAGACCTTCACGATGATCTCGGGGTTCCGTGCCGGCCGATCGGACCTAACATTTCCCGGTCGTCCCGCAGACGCCGTACCGCCGTGCTATACGCCGTTCCGCGGATCTAAACCGATCTGCGATGCCGGCGGCAGCTGCCATGCGTGCGCCGAAAATATCCCGATCCGCGAAGCATATAAGGTTTCAAGCAACCAGTATTTTGCCCAATTAGCGAACGCTCTTGGCCGCGATCGGATGGCCGAGACTGCCAGGATATTTGGCATAACTCCGACCGAAACGCCTGAAGAAGCCCTTCAGCAAGGCTTTTTCGCCGATATTTGGAATACGTCCAACCGACGCATCGCCAATGCCCTTGCACCGGCTCGTTCCACCATTGTGACAGGTAAAGATCTGACACTTTTTGACTTTGGCCAGATCGGCATGGGCCAGGGCTATGCGGGCCAGATGACACCGTTCCAGATGGCTCTTATTGCCTCGGCTCCGGCAAATCTTCAAGGCAAATTGATGAAGCCCAAGATCGAGGCTGATCTTCAGCCGCAAATGTTCTCGCAGGCCCTGACACCGCAGCAGGCGGCGGTCGTGCGGGAAATTATGTCAACGGTGACCGAGGAATCGGGAGGAACGGGCACGCGCGTTAAGGCAAAACTCGCGGGAACTGGCATACAAACTGGCGGTAAAACAGGCACGGCCGAGAAAGACGGTGTCCCCGCATATGACAAGAACAGCAAGCGCATCACTGTCGCCAAACGGAAAAAGAACGAGGCCGGCGAATGGGTCACGTATCAGGAACCTGTGTTCCGCCGACGCACGGACGGCTGGTTCATAAGCATTGCTCCGCTTGAAAGCCCGACGCTGGCGATCGCGGTCGTTATCGAGGACATCGGGTCAGGTTACGGCGGAACTACGGCCGCTCCGATCGCGGCGGATGTCATTTTGAAGGCAAGAGATCTGGGGCTGCTTGGCGAAAGGTATAAGCCAAAGGCACCTGCGGCAGTGCCAAAACGTCGTCGATAAGTACGGCTGAACATCAGCCTTTACCGGCCGGCCTAGGGCCTGTCGTAATTTTGTGAAGAATAGAACATCATCACATTTTTTCATCCTGGCGCTGATCGTTTTGTTGGCGGCGATAGCTCACTACGCCATCTATTACGGCGGCCTTATCCGCGGTTATGAAACGTCGTGGTACACCGCCGTTCGTAACGTTGGACTCCTTTCTTTTCTTGCGGTTCTGCCCATCATCTTAAAGAAGGTCCTTAAGTTTCAGGGAAGCTGGACAGTTTATACGACCGCCGTTCTTTTGTTCTCGATCGGCCTGACAATTCAGTATCGGCTCTTTAGCGATCCTGAATATGTTTCGCGAAAGGACAAGGCCGAGGCGCGGCAGCAGAAGATAAAGACGCTTCAGCTTCATTACATTCAAGAAAACTACTCGGCCGAGAAGAAGCAGATGATGGGATTGCCGCCGACACCGCCGTCGCCGGTCGACCTGTCGGCGGAAACGCCGCGGCCCTCGCCGGACACATTGGCCGGTGTTCTGTTCTCAGGCCGTACGCTAAACCCGCTGCTCGGAGTTTGCGGACTGGTGTTCGTCCTAATCGCGTTTCGCAACGAGCGTGTCCTTGAATTTCTTCAGAAAAACGGATTTTTGATCGTGCTGCTCACGCTTGGCCCTCTGATCCTTGCAGCCATTACATCGCGCGCCGGTAAATCTATCGGCAACATGACGCCGTGGGAGCCCGCAAAGATCCCGTTCCTGATCGGTTTTGCCGCGATATTGTCGATCCTGTACAAGAATCTGGCCCGGACATATTGGGGCTTGCCGCGGGCAAAAGACGTCATTCCGTTGGTCTTTATGGCCATCCTGCCGTTTGTTCCATTCTTTGTACTGAAAGATTTTGGGCAAATGATGGTGTTCAGCGGGGTTTACGCAACCCTTTATCTGATTGCGGTCCGGCGGTTCATGCAGCGCTTTGTTCTGGTGGGAAGCGTCGCGTTGGTGATCGGCATTCTGGTCGTGGGAGCCCTGCCTGACGATACTCAGGCAAAGATCCCGCTGCTGCCGACAGTCGCTACGCCCGTCCGATCGGTGCTGCCGAACCGCATTCAGCAGCGTTTTCATTTGTGGCTGGACGGATTTACCCCGCCCTCGCCCGAAACGGCCTGGTGGAAGGAAGACTACGATAACTATTACAAGAAACTGGTAGAAAAGGACCCGAACCTTCCACAGATGCTTGAAGAAGATCCAAACCTGCAACGGACCATTAACGTTGATGCGTGGTTCGATATCCTCGCCTTCCAGCCCGCCCAGGCGACGTTCGGGCTCGCTTCGGGCGGGACGACCGGACGCGGGTTGGGGCTTGGGTATCCCGAGTTGATACCGGTGGCCGACTCGGACTATGTTTTCGCCGCGTTGGCTGAGGAACTTGGACTTTTTGGGGGTTTGTTGCTAACCTTTGCGCTGATCGTGTTCGTTAGCGCGGGCGTCAGAACAGCGCTCGATTCGCGGGACA
>JADYZI010000399.1 GCA_020853255.1 Acidobacteriota bacterium | reverse complement strand
TGGAAAGGCAAGCCGGTGCACATTGAGGTGATCGACGATCTGACAAATTGGTTCGAAGACAAGATCGGGCCGATCAAGGGGTCATAGAATATCTATGTACTGCGAACGATGCGGCAAGCACATCGATGACGCTTTGAATTTCTGCAACGCCTGCGGAGCTCAGATCAAAAAAGAGAAGGGCGAGAAACAAAGTGTCCTGACTGCGCTCATCACCGCCCTTATCGTAGTGTCAACGGCCGGCCTCGGCGTCCTGGTCGGGCTAATGGCGAACTTGCTCGACAAACTCGCCAATCCCGAACCCGCCTTTGTCTTTGCGCTGTTCTATCTTGCGACGCTCTTCGGAATCGCGTTTATGATAATGAGGCAGATCTCAAAATTGATCGACGTAAACGTTAGGGCCAACGAGAACGACGTGCCGCGAATGACCGGCCGCCATGAACCGCTTGTACAGCTTCCGGCGCGTTCGACCAACCAATTAGAAGAATTTCGCCAGCCAGCGAGCGTAACCGACAGCACAACGAGAATGCTGGATAAAATTCCGGTCCGTGAACGTTAATTGCTCCCGCCGAATACTTCCTTCAACACTTCCGCATATTCCAGTATCGCCTTTTCGCCGTCGCCGGTGTAGATCGACCCGTGCATCGATGCAACGGTTGTCGGTTTCAATGCCGCAACGCGTTTTAACGTCGCGTCCGTTTTCGGTGTATAGGGCAAATAATCGGCAAGCGGGCTTGCCTGCATTTCCAGCATCGCCTGTCGGACCTGGCCGGTTACACTGTCGGATGTGAGAGCCGCGACATCGCCGTTCTGATGAAGGATATCTGACGAGAACAAAACACTTGTGGTCGTATCAAACAACAATCCCGCTTCCCAGTTATGCGGAACGTGCGGCGTTACAAGGTATTTGAAGGAGTGGTTTCCGGTGGTGAATTCTTCGCCGTCGTTCATGCCCTTTGCCGGATTTACCGATGCAAAATCGTCAACGCTGACCAGCTTTGCGACCATGCTGCACACGGCCGTTGCCCGCGGTGCTAAGGCCTGCCATTCGTTTAGCGAGCCGCATTCATCGGCCTCAAAATGGCTGAAACCTATCCAGCGCAGAGTTGCAGGATCGATCAAAGTCGCAACCGCGTCCCGCACAAGCGGAAACAATGCCCTCATCCCGGTATGAAAAAGCAGCGGCTCTTCATCGCGGACGAGAAACTGACTAAAACCGAGATTTGCTTCAGGAATAAAAGTATTGATGCGATATATGTCCGGCGCTATTTCATTGATGGTCGTCATTTTGGCCTCCTCGTGATCGCCGTGGTTCGGGATCTTGTTCTAATACGCGTATTGAACGCGCGAAATATATCCGATCTAAGTTGCGGAAGCCCGACCGTGATAAGTTGTGTCAAAACCTGAACCGGCCGCGAAGCGGTTTGAAGAAAGTGGCCAGATGCGAAGCTTCTGGGCTACGGAAAAATTAGTCATTTGCCCTGAAGGGGCGCTCAAGATTGCGGTTTCGCACCTTCAGTGCGATCGATCAATTCCAACCCATTCCAGACGTTCCACGTCTGGCTACTATCTTTAGGCCGCTTCGCGGCTTGAACAGAACTATCGGACAGCCTGTTACGGGCAGCCTTCTGCATGTGTGGGCCTAGGCAACCGCTTCGATCTCAACCGGCGGCACGCCGCGCTCGCGTCTTACTTTTAGGAAGGCGGTCACGACCAGATAGATCGCCAGGCAGATCAATGCTAGCGATGCGATGCCATTTACCAATTTGATATCGAAACCTGTCGAAGCGGTCAGATTTCCCCAAACGAGCAACGCCAAAGCCCACAGCGTTATCACCAGGACAAACAGCATTGGCAGAAGCGTAAATGCGATCCGCTTGCGAGCCTGATGCAGCCAGACGGTTATCGACAGCAGCGTGAGCGCAGCGAGTAGTTGGTTCGAAGCCCCGAAAAGCGTCCAGAAATCGAGCCACGAACCGGGCTTTGCAAAAAAGATCAGAACGAATGGTATCGCGACGGTTCCGAGTGTTCCAATGATCGCCCCGACACGCCCGGGAATCCCGCACAATTCCTGAACGATATAACGCCCAAGCCGCATCGAAACATCCAGCGTATCGAAAATAAATGTCGAAAAAGCCATCGCGCCGAATGTGATCGCAAATTGCAGATTTTCCTTGCCGATAACAAGCGCAAGAAAATTGCCGATGCCGTTGCCGTAAATCTTGCCGGGTGACAGAGCCTTGCCGTCCGGCCCGACGAGCATGTCGCTTGCGGCGATCATCACCGTCACGAGTGCGATAAAGGCCACAAAACCTTCCGCCAGCATTCCGCCGTAACCAACCGGCCGCGTGTGCGATTCTTTTTCGATCTGCTTTGACGTTGTGCCTGAACAGACAAGGCCGTGAAAGCCCGAACAGGCTCCGCAAGCGATCGTTACGAAAAGGAACGGGAAAAGCATTCCTGTCATTCCTCCAACGTCCCATGACTTGAACGCCGGCTGCTGGATCGAATAGCCGCCAAAGAAAACGCCGATCACGCCGACGGCGATCGCAGAATAAAGCACAAAACCGCCCAGATAACCGCGCGGCTGCAATAAAAGCCAAACCGGAACGAGCGACGCCGCAATGCAGTAGATCAAAATCAAAACCGACCAGCTCAAATGGCTGAACGCGAACACATATGAGAACTGCGTTCCCAGGTAAGAAAGCGCAAATGTTGCCGGAACGAAAATGACGGTAACAAGCCAAAGCGGCGGTTTCAGAAATCGTTCGACAAATCCCAGCGTGATCGAAAGCCCAAGATATGCAATGCTTGCAAACGCGACCGCTCCGCCCGGGTTGAAGGTGGTCGCACCGGCGATAGCATCGTCGCCCGAAACGAACGTTCCGGCCGTAATGTCCGTAAACGCGACGATCACATAGACCAATGCGATCCAGATGAACGCCATCATCGCCTTGCCGGCGCCCGAACCGAGCTTCTCCTTTGTGATCTCAGCAACCGACTGTGCTCCGTGGCGGACCGACGATGCAAGAGCCGAAAAATCATGCACCGCACCGATCAATACAACGCCAAGCGCGATCCAAAGCAAACACGGCAGCCAGCCAAACGCCACACACGCAATGATCGGCCCGGCGATCGGTCCCGCCGCAGCGATCGCCGAAAAATGCTGGCCAAATAGATAAAATGGCCGGGCAGGCACAAAATCTTCACCGTCGTTTACGGTAACCGCCGGTGTCGTTCGGTCATCATCCAATTTGAATTGCCTGGTGATCCATCGGCCATAAGCAAAATAGCCGATAACCAGCCAAGCGAGAAAAGCTATTGCAAGCAAAGTCAGCATACGCGTTTCTATCTACTTAAGAATCTGAGTTCTAATAGTGGTCAATGTTTCGAAAAAATGCCTAAACTTATGAATCGGACTCCATACGAAAAGAAACTGGCGTAACTTTACATATGGAATTTTATATGTAAAGAAAACGGCTTAACTTTACATATAAATTCCAAAATGTAAATTAGAAGCAATGACAGAAACATCACTTCAGGATAAATACTCACCAAACAGCATCTGCTTCGGCTGCGGGCCGGCGAACGAGAAAGGGCTGCATATCAAGAGTTTCCCGGCGGAGAACGGCGAGGTCGTGGCCGAGTGGCATGCCGAGCCGCATCATCAGGCGTTTCCGGGAATGTTGAACGGCGGAATAATCGGCGCGCTGCTCGATTGCCATTCAAACTGGACGGCGGCTTATTACTTGATGAAAAACAACAACAAGGACAAGCCGGACTGTACCGTCACCGCCGAATTTCACGTCAAGCTGCTGCGCCCGACGCCGTCCGATGCGACGATCCATCTAAAGGCACACGTGGTCGAAGCGACCCTAAAAAAAGCCGTCGTCGAGGCCGAACTGATCGCAAACGACAAGGTCTGCGCCACCTGCCGCGGAACCTTCGTCGCCGTCGAAGAAGGCCACCCGGCTTATCATCGGTGGTAAAGACCAATGGACAGTAAACTCAATGCTACCAACTACTAGAAAACAATGCTGTTTGAAACCGTCCCGTTTTGAGCATGAACTTGAATTGTCGAACCACCGACACGTCCTATCTTTCCGGCGGGAAGCTTAGCTCGCAATTCACCGGCATTGATGAATTCGGTTTCCGTTTCTACTCCGTTCACCAATACGCGAGAGCCGGCGTCAAACCCGTTTCCCTGCAATAGAACGCGGTAGTATTTTGTCGAGATTCCGACCGGCGGTCGGGTTACGGTTTGCCCGAAACGCAGGAATTGGACCGAGTTAAGATTCAACGGGGCGACCGTGTTCGAAAGCAAATACTCCCAAACAGGCTTAAAGACGGGAACACCGTTCACATAAACGATCCCTGAATCGACCGCAACACAGCCGTGGAAAGAAGGACATCCGTCGAGGTTGCTTGTAAGCGAATGAGTATTGTTGTACGGCGGACTAACGCCGTCAACATTTACGACGGCACCGAATTGCGGCATTCCGTACGCAGGCCAAATTGCGGTTGTCAGTAGAGTGAAGTTGACTGCCTCATCCCGCGTATGCGAGAAGCCCCAGAATTTGTCAGGCGTAGATGCGTTCGGCGTCATTTCGGGATGGGCGATCCAGTTCGCGGGCGAATGTGCAGGCCCGTTGTAATCCATCGCGGCAAACATTACTACGCGCACAACAGGATGATAACGCCCCAGTATGCCCGCATGACCGCCGCCCTGCGAATGTCCCGAGACAATTATCTTTGACCAGTTGATCGTCGAATCATCGATCAGAAACTGTCCCCAATCGTCGTTCGGAAACTGGCTGCGAAGATAGATCAGAAGCTTGATGATCCTATTCTCGGCGGAGTTCGCGCGGTTAACGTTTACGAGGGGGGTGCGATCGGTGCCGTCGAGTATCTCGAGCCTCACCTTCGCATAACAGTCAAGATCCGCGCCCATCCCGCCGCAAAGTCCGTTCACGGGTTCGTCGTTCGGATAGGTCAAGTTTATGGCTTGAAACCCCATTTCGGCCACAGTGTTGTTCAGCACTTCGTAATTGGCGGCAATACCGTGTGTTCCGGGGAAAAATACGAAAAGCTGGTTCTTCGGCGTGACGTTTCGATCTATCGAAACATAATAGTTGCTCAAATTTGTCGAAATTGCCGGGTCCGTCGTCTGCGGCGATATAAAGTAGCTTTCGCGCTGGGCTGAAACACCTTGAACGAATATCGCCATCAGCACGAGTGCGATCGCAACGCAAGGCCGTTCCAGGGAGTTATATCTCATATCATATCATTAGACGGTTTTTCCGAGGCTCCAGCCGAGATTTCGCCAACCTTCTTGATATATTCGTCGTTCAGACCGAGGTTTTCGAGCCAGTTTCTCTGTTCCCTCATCAGCCGGGGCAAATAAACTACGTCTGACAGGGCATAATTGACCAACTCATCCGTCCAAATTCCGTCCCATTTGCGATTGAATTTCGCTCGCTGCGATTTGTCGAGATCGACGGCGAAATAGCGATAAAGCGTCTCGGCAAGCGATGCTGATTGGTTTGCCCCACGGGTCAAGACCTTTTCGGCGATCATCGTGTCAAAGACGTTGTGGACCTTAACACCTGCTTCACGCAGGAAATCAAGATCGAATTTGGCGTTGTGAAATATCTTTACGATCCGCTCATCGGCAAGAACTTTCGCAAAAGTGCCGATGCTGACACCTTCGCTGAGAGGCACCAGCACATTGAAATCGCCGTCTGAAAATTGAATTGAAAAAAGCCGGCCGTATTTCGCGCTCAGGCCGGATGTTTCGGTATCGCAGCCGAGCGCAGCTGCATTGCGGATACGCGCCAGCGCATGTTCGATCTCATTATCTGTCCGTGCGACAAATATTTCCACATCTGCGATTGTAGTCAACTGAACTGAAAGGCGAAAATGTATTATCCTTTAAATGTCCGCGACCTTTGAACAATGCCTACAACGATCACAGAAACCGA
>JADYZI010000398.1 GCA_020853255.1 Acidobacteriota bacterium | reverse complement strand
GCGAAATAGAAAAGGGTGAAAAGGTCGAACCTAATCACCCGATGTTGAAGATATTCCGCTCTGGCGTTTACTACTATCGCGGCGACCACGCCGAAGCGATCGAACTTATGTCGAAGGTGCTGGCCGAACATCCTGAGTTGGACGGCATTCGCCCGCTTTACGCCATCTACCTGGCCGGCTCCGGCCGTCGTGAAGATGCCCTTGCGGAATTGTCAGAAGACGCACTCGCTCTGGCCCGCTCCGATCACGATATGGCCTACTGGGTCGGCTCGACCTATGCCATTCTTGACGAAAAAGACCTCGCCTTCAAATGGCTGAACCGTGCCGTAAAGCTCGGATATCAAAACACACCGCACTTCGAACACGACCGCAGCCTGGCCGCCCTCCGCGACGACCCGCGCTTCGCCGAATTGATGCAGAAAGTCTATAACGATGATTGAACCGAGTACGGCCAATTTTTCGCAAATTCTATCGGTTATAGAATGCCGGAATCGGCGTATCGCCATTTTCGCCCAAGTCCTGATGCGGATTATGTCCGTGCCAAAGTGCCTGATATACCAAGTACCATTTGATGGGCGCCACACTGCAAAGTCGGTTCTTCCGTCGCCATCGTAGTCGTTGTATACCTCAATATCGCCAGCTTGGCCCCAAGTCGTCGAAACGATTTGACTGTCGGAACTTTTGAATACATACCAATATCCTGTGGACGGATTGAATGATCGTCGAAAATCTTTTACCCGCCAAAGCCCCCGTGCGAGGATCGCCAACCAGCGCCCAACCGCTTCCACTGCCCTGATAGTTCTCCATGTCCACGTCAACACCAACGCCGTCAACGGTAACTCTGATTCGCTGAGGCCACTTTCCCTAAATGCCTATTCGCCGGAATTCTGACGGCTCGTGAAAACTAACTGTTATCTTGTTGCCAAGCCCAGAAATAATACTTCCGCCTTCTGTCCGGTGAGACGTGGCATAACTCCCCATTCCGCCGCCGCTGGTGACAAAACAAGGGGATAGATTACCTACCGTCCGACCTCCCGTGAAGGTTGCCAAAACCGGAGGTTGAGGATCTGACGCCGCGTTAATTTGACGAACCCTCGGAACATCATTTGAGGCGAAGCATCCATATTGGGTGAAGCTTCCCGCGCCCCAAATAGTTTGTTCGTTTTGCGCCTTTACTGAAGCAGTCGAGCACAACAATATTCCTGAAAACAGACAGACTAGGACTGTGGTTTTCATCGAGTTTGATAGAACCATAATTTGAAAGTATCAACGAAAGTGGCTCTCTACAGAATACACCGCGCGTGATCTGTTAAATCATTTCATCGGTTGATGGTTCGATCTTGAGCCAAAAGCTAAGAGTATTGTGAAAGCTGCTAAGAAGACAGGTAATGTCATAAAAAGACTGCGTAGCCATCCTCGGTAAACAGCAGCACCAAGAAACCCGAGACAGAAACTGGGGATAAGCACAACACCGCCAAGCAAAACTGCGAGAACGCCATTTCGATTTTGTCTTAGAGCATGAGAAATTGAACCAAAACCTATCAAGCAAGCCGGAAGAACGCAAAAGACGAATCCAGAAATTAGATATCTAAGAACGACGTCCCATTGCCGATCCTCTATCTCTAATCTCAAAGCAGGGAAGAACAATAGAAAAGAGATAAGTAAGGTCGCAACGAAAGTTGCGAGTCCAGCGCCAATTTCAAGTCTTTGAATAGTTTTCATGGTAATGCACCTTTTCGAACTGTCAACAAAAACAGTCTCCGACACCAAAAGGCCAGAACTAGCGTCAGGATTGCGAAAGCAAGGGGCGCCGATAAGATCAAACCCATCACAAAACCGTGAAAATAGAATGCTGCACCCGTGAACAAAGTAGTACCGAAGAAAAGTGTTATGATCGACCCGCCAAATATAGCGGCAACGTAACCCAACCGACTTGACCTGGCTGCCCAAAAATAAGCTCCGATCGCCGTGAGAACGGCTGGTATTAAGAGAATCAGGAACCCTTTAAGTAGAGCCGTTGCGAAATCGGCCGAACCGTAGTTTTCGTATTCAAATTTCGCATACGGTAGAAAATATGCACAGAAATAGGCAAACGTCGTCACGAAGGTCGCAAAGCCTGCAGCAATTTCCAATTTTTGAACGGTTTTCATTGGGTTAGTAGGACTAGCGCGCGCAGCAAGACCTCGCGCGCGAACGCCTCTTGAGTGCTTCGATCCTCCCTTCGGGAGATCTCTATTTGCATGAGTTCGGGAAGAAGACAATAGAAATATAGCCGAGTGGACCGACTAACGTCAATCTCGATTCTTCAACAGATTTTGATTATCGAACGAACAATGATTAAGGCGGAATACGGCTAAATCTCGTTCTCGAAGTCGTCCGTGACGGCACCTTGGCTGGCGGACGCGACAAGGCGAGCGTATCACGTTGTTGGTGTGCTAGGCAACGAGTTACACAGGACGACTCTCATGATAAGGCAAATAGTCTTACGTTGTCAGTTTCTTCGAATGTGTGCCGCAGACATCTAATTTGTCCGTCGGTACTGAGAAAAACTATCTCCTCGCCGCGTTTCTTGTACGCGCAGCGAAGCCGGGTACTCCATCCGGGAGTGCCCATTCGCCGAACAAAGGTGATCGAACGCTCGAACTATTTGCTGTCTATACCGTTGCCTGTTCTTTTTCGACCGTCAGTATTGTCTTGACCCGCCGCTTTAGGGCCTTTTCGAATTGTCTTGCCTCATTAACCCCGTCGAAGGAAAGCTGCTGAAGATTTGCTTCGATTCTCTTGCGGTAATCGGAGACTAGCGAGTCAGAAACGCCAAGCATTTCTGCAACCTCGAGCTGCGTTCCGCCGTTGGCGACCAGGTAGCAGTGCCAGAGCACGCTTATCATCCGGTCATACTGTTTCGTTTTGCCGCGGACCGATTTATGCAGGCTGGCGAGGAAGCCGTCAACAAATGTGACCGCTTCTGATTCGGCTTCGTTCCTTAAGAAATCTTCTTCCGGCGTCTCGCGGGTGTCCGGTATCTCGAACGACATCTTTTCGTCATCGTCGCTGTCGCCTGAACCGCCTACCGGGACAAGGTGAATATCCATTATCGGAAGCCGCGACATAACGAACGACCGCAGCGAGCGCACATCCACCGGCGAATCTATCGCCTTAAAAACGCGGATGATCAGCTTCTCAAGCTCGACGTTGCTGATAACTATCTGTGCGTCCCCGGTGCATCCGACCATTCGGGTGTCGCGGTTGTGAAAGGCCACGACCTTTACGCGTTCGTGCATTTCCTGCACATCGCGGTGCATTTTCTGGATCTTCCATTCGGCCAGGCCGTATAAACGGTCGGCAAGCCGCCGGTGCGCCTCTGGATTTCCGACATTATCAAATCTCTTGAAAGTTGCGCTTGACTGGATAAGCGTCGAGATACGGCGGGCAAGCCGATATGATTCCGGATAGCGCTTCCGGAGTTCGGCCGTCAGCATGTTCGTCAGCTCAATCTGGCTTATCTCAGCCTCGATCTCCTGGTCCGTCATGCCCGTGTCAATATAGTGCTGGAACCTCTCCTTGCTCAGCAGTGCAACAAAAAGTTCCTGTGTGAGGTCGGTATAAGCGTTGTACTTACCTTCTTCGACAAGAAAACCTGCCCGCTTCGACGCGCGCACCAGCGGGTGCGACGACACGATCCGATGCAGTTCGATCCATATCTGGTTGACGTCAGACGACTTGAGGCTGTCGTTCCATTTGCCAACCTTGTGCTGCCGGG
>JADYZI010000397.1 GCA_020853255.1 Acidobacteriota bacterium | reverse complement strand
TTATGATGACCGGCGACAATCAGCAAACCGGCGACGCGGTAGCCAAAGAACTGAACATCGATCACGTCTTTGCCGAAGTAATGCCCGAGGATAAAGCCGCGAAAGTAAAGGAGCTTCAATCCCAAGGTAAGATCGTGGCAATGGCCGGTGACGGTGTGAATGACGCTCCGGCGCTTGCCCAGGCAAACGTGGGAATAGCCTTTGCAAGCGGAACTGACGTGGCAATCGAGTCAGCCGACATAACCCTGCTTAGGCCTGACCTCAACGGAATTCTGAAAGCAAGAAATCTTAGCGGGGGCACGATGAAAAACATTCGGCAGAATCTGTTCTTCGCGTTCATCTACAACATCGTCGGAGTTCCGATCGCCGCCGGCGTTCTGTTCCCGGTCTTTGGCCTGCTGTTGTCTCCAATGATCGCCAGTGCGGCAATGACATTCAGTTCGGTCTCAGTCATTGCAAACGCCCTGAGGTTACGGAATCTGAGGCTGTAAGGGCCGGCGTGAATTGTGCAAATGGCTTGAAGAAGGACGCGATTTGTGGAACTCGCAGCAGACGTTGAAGTGGGTCATAGCAGATAATCTGGAAGTAGTTCTAGCCGTTTTCTTTTTCCCTAGCGAACTTTGTGTCTTCACTTTGAGGTCTTTGTGGTACGGTTTTTCTTAACACAAAGTTCACGAAATTGAAGACACAAAGAGTACAAAGGTACTTGCGATCCAACTGTTACAATCCGCTACAATATTTTTATGTCGAAAATCGCATTGGCAATACACGGCGGGGCCGGTACGATCCTTCGGTCCGCGATGACCCCTGAGTTGGAAGCCGAATATCGGCGTGGTCTTGAAGCTGCGTTAAAGGGCGGTTGGGACGTGCTTCAAAACCACGGTTCGGCACTTGATTCTGTTGAAGCAGCGGTCGTCTCGCTTGAAGATTTTCCACTTTTCAACGCCGGACGCGGTTCGGTCTTTACCCACGAAGGCACCAACGAAATGGACGCGTGCATTATGGACGGGCGCAAGCCTGAGGCCGGTGCTGTAACGCTTGTGAAAAACATCAAGAATCCGATCAAACTTGCTCGCCTTGTAATGGAAAAGACCGAGCACGTTCTGCTGGCCGGCGAAGGTGCCAAACAGTTTGCCGAGCAGAATGGCCTGGTATCAGAGCCGGATGAGTATTTTTTCACTGAGCACCGATGGCTCCAATTGCAGGAGGCGTTGGCGTCGGGACGGGTACAACTCGACCATTCGGCCCCCAAACCAATAGGCACGGTCGGTGCGGTCGCGTGCGATTCACGGGGCGATCTTGCCGCAGCGACTTCGACTGGCGGCATGACCAATAAAAAATTCGGCCGCATTGGCGATACTCCTATCATCGGTGCCGGAACCTACGCCGACAACATTTGTGCTGTTTCCTGCACCGGGCACGGAGAATATTTTATGCGCAGCGTCACCGCCTACGACGTTGCCGCCCGAATGAAATACAAAGGTTTAAGCCTGGCGGATGCCGCAAGCGAAGCTATCGAACACCTTACGGCAATAAAAGGTGAGGGCGGCCTGATCGCCATCGATGCTGACGGCAATATCTCGCAGCCCTTCAACTGTGAAGGAATGTACCGCGGTTGGGTAACCTCCGCGGAAAAGGTTTACACCGCTATCTACAAATAACCATTGTATCTTTTCTGAAAGTGTGCAATAGTTCCCGAATTCTCACCAACTGAGCTTTACTTTGGGGCCGGATCGTTTTGTTCATTACGCGGAACGGCTTGGCCGACGAACTTCCACGGTCGATCTACCGAATAGACGAAAGGAGAAGCCAAGAATATGAAGAGAATCATCAGCATATGCGTGCTCGTAGCGGCAGCATTTACGGCGGGCTGTCAACCCGCCGCCAATACGGCGAACACGAACCACAACGCAAACTCGAACGCATCGAACGCAAACGCAAAACCAGTCGCCGCCGCTCCTTCCAAGGAAGCGCTGTTCGAAATGGATAAAAAGGCAAACGAGGCCTTCGTCAAAGGCGATGGAGCACATTTTGAAGCCATGCTCAGCGACAAATTCGTAAGCTACGACCGCGGCAGCCATATGGGCAAAGCCGAGATGGTAAAAATGGCCGGCGATATGAAATGCGACGTAAAAAGCTGGTCGCTTGACGATCCGCAAATGATCCCGATCGACCAGGATACTTACGCCACCGTCTATAAAGCTACGTTCGACGGTACATGCGGAGGCGATAAAATACCTTCGCCCACGCGTGCTCTAAGCGTTTGGACGCGCAGCGGCGACAAATGGGTGGGGTCGTTTCATGCCGAAACGCTGATCGCCGATGCCAAGAATCCGCCAAAAATGCCGCCTCCGCCATCCGAAAAGACGGAAGATGCCAAAACAGCGCCGGATGCAAATGTTGATGCACTGTTGGCAGTCGAAAAGTCCGGCTGGGAGGCATGGAAGGCACGCGACGCCAAGAAGCTTGAAGAAATAACGATGAAAACCCTTGGGTTCATTGGCCCTTACGGTGACTATACCGGAAATCAGGCGGACACGATCAAAGCCTGGACTGGCGGCACGTGCGATATCAAGAGCGTAAACCTGAGCGATGCTTCGGCCACGATGCTCTCGCCAACGGTGGCTATTCTCAACTTCAAAGGGACCGCCGACGGCACCTGTGACGGCCAAAAACTCCAAACTCTTTGGGGCACGAACGTCTACGTGAAAGACGGCGGAAATTGGAAACTAGCGGCCGGCATCGAACGGCCCGCGGCCTGAGTGATACAAATAGGATGTCCGAAACCTTCTCCGCACTTTTGGGACATCCTATTTTGCCTCCTTCTCCGCTAATCGTTATTTCGAACAAAAGTCCCAACCGCAAGATCCTGCCCATCCGTACTGAATGAGATCGTTCCGTTGTTGCCGGTGGTCAAGACCTCGGCGCCGGCCGCGCGCCATCGTTCGACGACCTCCCGATGCGGATGCCCGAATTGCGACAAGCGGCCGACCGAGATTATGGCGAATTGGGGCCGTGTTGATCCGACAAACGCTGAGGTTGACGATGTACGGCTTCCATGGTGCGGGACCTTTAAGACGTCTGCCTTCAATCCGGGACCGATGATCTCAGACTCGGCTATTTGCTCGATATCTCCGGCGAGCAGAAATGAACGCGCTCCGTACGTAAGACGAAGTACAATAGAACGATCATTCTCTTGCCATAGCCCGGTTACATCCGCAGGCGGGTTGAGGACTTCGATAATGACCCCTCCGACCTCGAATCGTTCACCCCGCGTCAGATCTTCGACCGGCACGCCACGTCGATCGAGCACGGCTTCGAGCCTCAACTGGTCTGGATCATCCCTCTGCGGCCGTCCGAACCAGGCCATACCTATTTGGAAGTTTGCCGCCACATCGGCTAACCCTTGAATATGATCGGCATCGGCATGCGTGCCAACGAGATGGTCGATCCGCGAATAGCCTTTTTCCCAGAGAAATTCGGAGACCACGGTCTCTCCGATCGACGCCCGGTCCGGTTCGAAGGGTTCATCTCCTTCATTCCGATACGATGTTCGGCCGCCGCCGTCAACCAGCAGGGTCTCGCCATTCGGAAATTTTATAAAGATAGAATCGCCCTGGCCGACATCGAGAAATTCCACATGCAGGCGGCCGTCCGGCCCGGGTGCATTGAATGGATGAAAAATGATGATCGCCGCGGTGAGAATGGTCCCGAATGCCGGAACAAGCACTGCCCTCCTAAAGACCGAACCTTTCGATAACCCAAAAGGGTCCCAGAGAAAAACTGCGAAACCGGCCAACGCGACAAACCCAAAATATGCGCCGTACAAGCCGCCCTCAAGCCCGGCATACACCGGAACCCGAAAACTGAGCCAGCCAATGTCGGAAAAGACACCCGGCACCGAGACCAAAAGCCAATGAAGCATCTCCGCCAGTTGTGTAAATGGCAATGCCAACGCCTCGCTTATTGTAGAGGCAAGCAGCGCGGCGAAGGCGGTAAATGATTCAAGCGCGATAAAACATCCAACCCAGAGATTCGCAAGCACCGAGATCGGGACAACCCGATGAAAGTAATGTACGACCAGCGGCAGCATCGCGATCTGGACGATCACCGAGACGAGAACTCCCTCAAAAAGATAGGCTAAACATTTCTGAGTGTTTCGGCGGATGGCGAATAAAGGCGATTTGAAAAGGTTGGCGGACCACACGTTCCGGGTACTATCCATCTTCCACCGCTTCGGATTCCAATACAGTGTTTCGCAAAAGCAACTGAGCCATTTTGGGACATTTGCGGGGAACGGCCTTACGGAGTCCGGCGTCCATTCTCCGATCGATCTCATTGCCTTTATCACGGGAAAGCCTGCCAGGACGATCGCCCCAACGCTAACGAAAGTCAGTTGAAAGGATGGCGTGAACAGATCGGCGGGACGCCACGCGAGCAGGATAAGCCCGCACGCTCCCAATGCATTCGCAAGCGATCCGGTGCGGTGGATGACGTATGAAAACGAAAGGATGGTAAACATCAAACTCGCCCGGACGACAGGCACCTCGGCCCCGACCGCGAAGGTATAGAGCCACAGGAATCCGCAGGCGCCGACAAACTGTACCCATTTCCGCTGCGTCAACAGGCCAATGAACAGCGCGGCAATTCCGCCGATAAATGTTATATGAAACCCCGATATAACGAGGATGTGAAAAGTGCCGCCTTCACGAAAAATATCGGCCGTTTCCTTGTCGAGAAAACTCTTGTTCCCGAGCAGCGATGCGATCATCACTCCCGCAACCTGCGGGCTAAAACGTTCGCGAAATCTTGCGATCAGGCCCTCGCGAATATCGAGATCGGGCCGAGGAGATCTCCAGTCCGGCCGCCCGAGAACCTCGACAAGCAGCGGGCTCTTTATCGTCCCGGTTGCGTCGATTCCCTGCCAATCGAGAATAGTTTTCCTCGACATCACTCCGGGGTTTCGGAACTCGTCATCGCGGTCGAGAGTCGTTGAAACGCGAACCTGAGAACCTGGCTCGAGGTCCAGGCGATCAAGATCTGCCTGCATTTCCGGCGTGTCAGCCGCCGCAAACAGCCTGACCGTACCCGAAACTGAACGATTGATATCGTGGGATCTTATCGACGCAACATCGAGGCGGATGAAAATGCCACCGTTTCCAATCTCCGGACGGCCAGCGATAGTTCCGGTCAACTCAACGGGGCTTCCGGAAGCGATCTCCAGGCTATCGTAGATCGAGCGTATGCGCTCGGGCGTGATCGATGCGATCTGGGCCTGATAAACGCTGGCTCCGGCGAGAACGAACGCCAGTAAAATGAACGCAGTCGCAAACCGTGAGCCCACTGCCAGGAACGCAGTTATCGCCGCCAGTACGCAGGCCGCGAGCAGGACAACAAGGTGGACCGGAACCAACGAAGACACGGCAATTCCTGCCGCAAAGGCAGCCGAGAGGAAAAGCAACGGTACTGACGAGAGCTGTGGGCGGCTTGAATTGATGGGCACTCGGGCGTCTATTCTACACGAATCAATGATCGAATGCGGCGGAATCGGGCATCACTCATGCCGTCGATCATCATTAGTTCTTCAATCCTTTTGAACGGCCCGAATTTATCCCGATATTCGATGATCTTTCCGGCTACTACCGGCCCTACATGCGGAAGACGCAGGAGGTCATCCGCGGACGCTGTGTTGATATTTAGTTGTTGTGACGAAGCTCTCTTTTCGTCTGAGAGCTCCGATCTGGAATTTGAAATTTCAGATTTGGAACTTAACATTTCAGATCCGGAATTTGCAATTTCAGTGTTCGCGGCAACCGCTCGGTCAACGCTCGATCGACTGCTATCGAAACACGCGGCGACGGACAATGCCGCCACAAGAAGAAGAAAATACCGAAAATTCACAAAACTGGTTGTGTCTACGTTCAGGATCTTTCAATTCGGATTAGCTTCAGCTAAACCTCTTGCCCCATCTCAATCACATCCTGCAGATCTTCGTACGCCTTTGGCAGAACGGGCCGCGCTCGGGTTGAGCCGTCCATGTCGCCTATATAGCCCTCGCGGACCATTGCGTCCAGGATAGCGGCGGCACGGCCATAGCCGATACGAAGATGCCGCTGGAGCAGCGAGGTTGAGGCTCGTTTCGCGTGAACGACCGATTTCACCGCATCCCAGAATAGCGGGTCACGCTTGCCCGGCAGATCGTCTGCATCGTCCATCTCTTCGTCCGTCTTAGTGATCGATTCATCATAGACGATCGGCCCTTCAACCTGGGCCTTGATGTGATTGACGATCTCCGCGATCTCTTTTTCATCAACGAACGCGCCGTGCACCCGAACGACCTGCGAACTTGCGGGCGGCAAATAGAGCATATCGCCGCGACCGAGCAGGCCTTCAGCTCCATTGCCGTCGATGATCGTACGCGAATCTACCTTCGATGAGACTCTGAACGAAATGCGTGCCGGAAAATTCGCCTTGATCAAACCGGTGATGACATCGACCGAAGGCCGTTGGGTCGCAAGCACCAGATGAATGCCGACAGCTCGGGCCATCTGAGCCAGCCGCGTGATGGATTCCTCAACCTCTTTGCCGCTGACCATCATCAGGTCGGCAAGTTCGTCGATTATACAGACAATATAAGGCAGCTTCTGATACGGCTCGCCATTATCATCCAGGTGGCCGTTGTCGTTGCGGCGTTTTGCCTCGACGTTGTAGCCGTCGATGTTTCGAACACCCAGGCCGGCCAGATATTTGTACCGGCGTTCCATTTCGCTGACCGCCCATTTTAACGCGACGGCGGCACGCTTCGGATCGGTAATGATCGGCGTTGCTAAATGCGGGATATCGGCGTACACGCCAAGTTCAAGACGCTTTGGATCGACCATGATGAATTTCACTTCATCCGGCTTGGCCTTGTAAAGGATGGACACGACCAGCGTATTGACGCCGACCGATTTTCCCGCTCCGGTCGCACCCGCGATGAGAAGGTGCGGCATCTTTGCAAGATCGGCAACGTAGTTGAGCCCGTCGATGGTCTTGCCGAGCGCAAGTGTCAGCTTTGAGTCAGACTCCTTGAATTTTTTTGATTCGATCACGTCACGCAGCCGGATCGTCTCTCGATTCTTGTTCGGCACCTCAATGCCCACAAACGCCTTCCCCGGTATTCGGTCAATACGGATCGATTCGGCCTTCAGCGCAAGGCACAGATCGTCAACGAGGCCCGTAACACGCGAATATTTCACACCCGGATCGGGTTTGAATTCATACGTCGTGACGACCGGGCCGGGCATAATGTGCATTACTTTGCCCGCCACATTGAATTCTTTAGTCTTTTCCGCCAACTCGTGCGCGATCTGCTGCAATGCGGCCTTATTGAATTCAATGCTTACTTCCGCTGGAGTTAGAAATTCGCTCGTAGGCAAGGTGTACTCGCCAAAATTAGCGGCCTGCCTCGCAGCCATCTCAAGTTCCTCATCGTCGAACGGCTCCTCATCACCCAAAGCATTTGGGAGAGCCGATGCATCAAGATCGGTCGTAGTTCGCTTTGGTTTGATCGGAACATCGAGCATGTCAACGGGCTGTCCGTTAGCTTCCGGCGAAACAATAGTGTCCGGAATATCACCGTTCCGCGCTGGATCATCGGTGCCGATCGCAGGCAGCGGCATGTCAGCCCGGGTACGATTTTCCGCCGGCTCCACAACTGTCGCAGGCGCATTGGCCGCCATTGAGGAACCTGCCGCTGCGGCCCTTGTCCTGTGAATTACGGCCTCGGCCGCCTCCGGCACCTTTATGGTTGGCGGCGGTTCGGCGTTCAGCTTGCCGACACGGACGATCTTTCTCTTGCCGCTTCGCTCGATGGCTTCCGCGTGCAGTTCCGCCCGGGCCTGCTTTCGCTTTTCACGCCATTCGTTGACGTGGACCATGAAGTTAGACCACGCCAATTCAAAATGCTCGACAAAACCCGCAAAGGAAACGTTGGTTATAAGCAGGGTCGAAACGATCAGGGTCGTAGCCAGCAGAATGCCCGCGCCAATGGTGCTGAGAAGATAGATCGCTGTTCTGGAATACAAGGCACCGATCAACCCGCCGTGCCAGCCGATCAGGCTTGCGACCCCTGAGATCGAAGCCACAAAAAGAATGAACCCGATCACCCGACTGACACGCGGACGCATCGTATGCGACTTGAATATCCGCCACGCAATAAGGCCCATCAAGGCTGGAAAAAGATATGCGGCAATACCGGCCGCCGACAGAAGGACCTCGGCAAAGTTTGCTCCGACGCGTCCGATCCAATTCTGGGTCCGCTGCGAGGACGCCGTGTTAAAGGTCGGGTCGCTTTGGCTATACGAAACAAGGCAAAGAAAAACAAGGACGGCGAAACCGAGCAGGGCGACCGAAACAACCTCATTGACCCGCGACGTTTCTACTTTTGCACGGCCGGCGGTGCGCTTTTTCAAAAGCGTCGCCCCGTCATCGAGGCAGAAGTTCTGGCCGTCATCATCGTAGGTCTTCTTACATGTTGGGCAGATCTTCATCCCGTCAACTGGATAATT
>JADYZI010000396.1 GCA_020853255.1 Acidobacteriota bacterium | reverse complement strand
GTTTGCCACTGTGCTTGTTCACCTTCCGAGCGTTCCTACAGTTGTCCTTCCAATATTGAGCCTGGTCGAAACCGACCGGGCTCTGCCACTTTTAAACCCAATGTTTATTTGGGCCAGAACCTGCGTTTCAGTTCGACCCGGCCAATATGCGGCTGTGTCACCGTTCCGACGCAGTAGTTCTCTCAATTTGACAGCGCAACTTTGTCGCCGCTGATGATAATGACAAATTCCGTCATTTCTCGCCTGACAAATTTTGTTGAGAGCGCTTAAGCCATCGGTCAAAGTGAGTTTCGCAATAGCCAATCTGACCGAAAAGGTGTCATAGGACCTCAAACGGCGAGATCCGTTCGGTTTCGCCGCGGCGAGATCCACGAACAAACGAAAATGCACGAACCCGTCCGGAGGAATGATTTGCGGTACCGCGTCTGTTACCATTGAAGTCATGGCGCTAAACGGCCTTTTACGGCTCTTACCATCCTGGGAGAACGCACTATTGGCGGTGGTTTCGGCATTTTTACTGATCCTGGCTTTTCCGCCCTTCGAATACTGGTTTACTGCATGGTTCGCCTTTGTGCCGCTGCTGTTGGCGGTCGAGCGAGAAAAGAGTGTTGTCCGGTCATTCGTTATCGGTTCGCTGTTTGGCATTTTCTTTATCTACGGAACGTGCTGGTGGCTGACGTTTGCTCCGATCACCTACGCCGCTTTTCCACCCGCTTTGGCATATTTGCTAATGCTGGTCGTGGCGGCGATAGTGGGCCTGTTTCCGGCGGCATTTGCCGCAATAATGGCCGCATTATTAAGACGATTTGGCTCGATCGCGACTCTGACCGCGCCGTTTGTTTGGGTTTTTACCGAATTTTCGCGGTATTGGCTAACGGGGAATAACTGGAATGCCGTCGGATACGGAATGGCTTTCAAGCCGGTCCTGCTCGGATCCGCGGCGATCGGCGGCGTCTATTTGGTAGGGGCGTTGGTCGTCGCGGGAAGCGCGATAGTCGCATTCGTGATCCTCGACCGAGATAATCCGCGAATTGTGCGTGGAATGATCACGTTGGGTGCGTTGATCTCGGCCGGCATCTTTTTCACCGGTTCATTCGGTGGTCCTCTAGAACCGCTTACGCCGCGTGGATCGTACCGCATGGTAGTTTTGCAGCCCGATGTCCCAATGGCGGGGTTGACGCTGGAAAAATGGCGTCAGCTTCGGCAAAGGCACGTTCGGCTTGCTGAATCTGCCTTGAGCAAGCTCGATCCTGCAACTGGCGCTGATGGGCGAACTCTGCCGATCACCGTTATCTTTCCCGAATCGCCGATGAACTTCCAGTACGAGGATGATCCGGAATCGCGGGAATTCATCAACTCGTTTGCGGCGAAGCATAACGTATCGGTCCTGTTCAATTCTGCCGAACCCGACCATTCGAACGGCAAGTATTTCAATTCCGCTGTGCTCGTTAGCCCCGAGGGAAAAGAGATCACGCAGTATGATAAGATTTTTCTCGTGCCGTTTGGTGAAGCTGTTCCGTTTCCGCTCGATGGGCTGGTGCCCGGATTGGTGGGCAATTTTTCTTACGGCAGCGAATACGACCTGTTTTCGCTCGGTGATGTGAAAGCGGGAGTAATGCTGTGTTATGAATCGCACTTTGGCCAACTTTCGCGTCAGTTTGTACGCAACGGGGCGGACGTCATCATTGAAATGACCAACGATGGCTACCTCGGCCCGACGCCGGTATTGCGTCAGCATATGGCCAATGCGGTCTTTCGGGCAGTCGAAACGAACCGGCCGGTGCTGCGGGCCACGAACGTCGGAATGACGGCCTATATAAATGCACGCGGCGAGGTATCGGACACCGCCGAGCCGTACACTGAGGCAACCAAGGTTTGGACGGTCGCGAGATCGGATGGCTCGCAGACATTTTATGTGAAGTACGGCGATTGGTTCGCGTGGCTGTCGTCGATCATAACGCTCGTGTTGCTTGCGTTCAGCTATCGGCAGAAACGCGACCGGTAGGGAGTGTGCCCCATCGCTACTGGCAGAAACACGACCTGTAGGGAGTGTGCCCCATCGTTTTAGAAAAATACAATTTAGAAAATGGAACTACAAGAACTAAGATCAAAACACGAAGAGTTGAAAGAAAAAGTATCCCAGCTCGGGAGGTTTCTTTGACGCACCGGCCAAAGAGAGGCAATTAGAAGAGCTCGAATCTCAGATAGCCGAGCCGAGTTTCTGGAACGATCAGGAGAAAGCACAAAAAATAGTCCAGCAGCGGAGCCGGATCGAAAAGGGGCTGCAGCAGCAGCATCTTTTTGAAACTGGTGTCTCGGACGCCGAGGTATTGTTTGAATTTGCCGAGACCGACACGGATTCGGCCGTCGAGCTTGAATCGTTGATAGCGCGGCTTGAACGCGAAACGACTGACGCCGAGGTGCAATCGCTGCTTTCCGGCGAAACGGACGCGAACAGCGCCATTTGTTCGCTGCAAGCTGGTGCCGGCGGGACAGATGCTCAGGATTTCTGCCAGATGCTTTTGCGGATGTATCTGCGTTGGGCCGAGCGTAAAAGGTTCAAGGTCGAGATCCTGGATGAACAGCCCGGAAGCGAGGCAGGAATTAAATCGGCCACATTCCGCGTCGAGGGTGACTATGCGTACGGCCTGCTTGCGACCGAGGCAGGCGTGCACCGATTGGTCCGAATTTCACCCTTCAACTCCGGCGGAAGCCGCGAAACTTCATTTGCGTCAATGTTCGTTTCACCTGAGATAGACGAAAATATTGAAGTAAATATCGAGGATAAGGACCTCCGGGTTGATACGTATCGCTCATCCGGCGCCGGCGGCCAGCATGTGAACGTGACCGACAGCGCCGTGCGGATAACGCATCTGCCGACGGGCATTGTGGTAACGTGTCAGAACCAGCGTTCGCAGATACAGAACCGGGCCGTGGCGATGCAGGTCTTGAGGTCAAAGCTGTACGAGCTTGAACTTGAGAAGCGACGGGCTGAAACCGCCGATCTCGAGGCGAACAAGATGGATATCTCGTTCGGTTCGCAGATACGCAATTATGTTCTGCATCCTTACAAGCTTGTCAAAGACACGCGGACCAAATACGAAGCGACCAATG
>JADYZI010000395.1 GCA_020853255.1 Acidobacteriota bacterium | reverse complement strand
GGTTTGAAAATAAGGATTACGCCGGCGCGGCGGACATTCTGAATTCAGATGTATTCGCAAAGCAAACAAAAGTGGCCGATTATGCCCACTGGCTCCGCGGACGTGCGTTGCAAACTGGCGGGAACCACCCCGAGGCGATGAAAGAGTTTGCTAAGGTTTGGGCCGCGAAACCCGATTCGCTCCGGGCCGCGGACGCAAAGGTCCTTTGGGCGGAATCGGCGATCGCTTCGGGTTCTGCCAATAAAGTGCCGGCGGAGCTTGCCGATCTGATCACCGGCCGTAATGCACGGGGATTGTTCGCTGTTGCCAGGGCCTACGAAGCAGCAGGCGATCAAGCGAACGCCATCAAGTTCTATCGCCGCACATACTTCTTTGGTGCGGGTACGGACGAAGCCAAACAGGCCGACGCGAAATTGACCTCACTCGCTCAACCGCTTGCGCCGCAGAATGCCGAAGAGATATCGAGCCGTGCGGAAGATCTCTACGCGGCACGAAATTGGACGGAAGCTGATAAGGCGTTCACAGAGCTAGCAACGCGTTTCCCTGCGGATCTCACAAATGAGCTGAAGCTAAAGCGCATGGACGTCTCTGCAAATCTCAAACAAATGGCAGCCGCCCAAGCCGTGTTCAATTCTATTCCCACGTCTGCTTCTGAAAAGGAAAAGGCCTATTATGACCTCACGCTGGACTACGCAAAGGCGCGTCTTTGGCCTGACGCGCGGCGCGTTGCCGAAGAAATGCGCCAAAATTATCCGAACGGCAAACTGACACCAAAGGCCTGGGTCGATGCGGGAAATGCGGCGGGCGACGCGAAGAACAAGACGGAAGAACAATATTTTCTCGGTGCCGCGCTTATCAATTATCCGAACGCGGTCGAAGTGGCGTCGGCCCAATTTGAACTTGCCTGGATGGCCCACGAATCAAAGGACTTTCAGCGGTCTTCTGAGCTTTTTATCGAGCACCTGGCAAAATACGTTGATAAAGACACGACAAATCGCGGCAAGGCGGGTTACTGGGCCGCACGCGATTCGGAGCGCGCGGGCAAGATCGTTGATGCATGCAAGCTCTATGACGCGGTCATCTATCGTTATTCGGCAAACTGGTACGGATATATTGCCGGTGACCGACGCGATGCGTTGAAAAGGCAGGGAAAATGTTCGGGTTTGGGTTCAAGCGGCCCGAACGAACTGACGGCAAAGGCCGTCGCAAATCTCAAGACAGTGACGGTCGCGCCGGAAACCTCCGGCCCGTCCGAAATAGCTCGTGCCGACAAGAGCGACGACCTAAGCACGATCGGGCTGTTTGATTGGGCAATGGACGAACTGAAAGAAGCAAAAAAGACCGCTCAGGAATCGCCGCGTATCAACCTTGCCCTTGCCCGCCATTACAGAATGAAAGGCGACAACGTGAACGCTCTGCTAGCGTTGGCAAAAAGCTATCCGGATTACTCGCAGATGTTCCCAGAAGAAATGGGCCGCGAGGAATGGGAGATCTTCTATCCGGTCATCGCATGGGACCAGATCGCGGCCTGGGCCAAGCACCGCGGCCTTGATATGTACCAGGTCGCCGGGCTGATCCGCCAGGAATCCGTTTTTAACCCGCGGGCCGCATCGTCCGCCCGCGCTTACGGCCTGATGCAATTGATCCTTCCGACGGCAAAAATCGTTGCGCGGAAGTATGGATCGACGGCCACTATCTCAGTCGATTCGCTATTTCAGCCAGCGTTGAACATCGAACTCGGTACGGCCTATATGCGTGACCAGTTGGACAAATTCGGCCGTATCGAATACATGGCCGTCGCATACAATGCCGGCCCCGGACGCGTTCCGCAATGGCGGGCATCGCTGCCGCTGGAAATGGATGAGTTTGTCGAAGAGATCCCATTTCGTGAGACAAAAGGCTACGTCCAGGGCGTGATACGTAACTCGGCCCAGTACCGCCGTCTGTATGACGAGAACGGCAACTTTCGCCCCAATGTCGGCTCAAAACCGCTGCGAAGCTCGATAGACGCGCTCCCAAAAGATCAGTTCGCATCTGAAAACCCTGAGGTTGTTATAAGCACGGCCTCACAATAAAACGTCTGACACGAGCCGTTCCCACCCGGCCATCTTGGCGTTTCTTTGCGGCCTTTGCGAACTTTGCGTGAGACCATTTCGCACGCCAGCAAGGCCAATCCCAGCCACGTGAGTTTTAGGAATGAGACGATCCATTCTGGCAGTTTCCACAGGTTGCTGATCCTATCGCCGGGAACACAGACGCAGAAACACTGGTTTCTACTTTGTATCATAAAGTACTTGACACATCCTACTACTTGGCGTATTCTCTTTTCGTATGCCAAGCCCAAACCCGATCCGCCGCGTTTCTTCGGAGCAGAATGAGCCTGTAAACCTCGGCGACCGCGCTATTGATAATCTTCGTTTTATCCGCGAGACGATGGAGCGGTCAACGCATTTTACGGCGGTTCCCGGCTATGGCGGAATGTTGATGGGTGTAACCGCGGTAGTCGCGGCCTATATTGCGTTGGGGCAGCCGGTCTGGCGCGATCAGTTGTTCGTGTGGCTTACCGAGGCATTCCTTGCGTTTGCGATCGGGCTGCTGGCGATGTGGCAGAAATCAAAGATCGCGGGCGAATCGCTTGTTTCGGCGCCGGCGCGCAAATTTGCGTTCGGTTTTGCACCACCGCTTATTGCGGGAGTTGTAGTAACGCTTGGCCTGTGGCGGTCCGGCCAGTTTGAGCTGATGGCCCCAGTATGGATGGTGCTCTACGGCACGGCGGTCGTCACGGGCGGAGCGTTTTCGGTTCGGATCGTTCCCGTCATGGGCTGGCTGTTCATGGCGGCCGGTGCGATCGCGTTCACGCTTCCGGCGGCCTATGGCAACTATCTGATGGGAGCAAGTTTTGGCCTGCTTCATATCGTTTTCGGTGCGGTCATCGCCAAGCGTTACGGTGGATAGAGAAAATTTTAACGGACGGAGATCATCTTATGACAATTCAAAATTTAAGGCTTACTTCTATCGTTGTCGTTGTCGCGATCCTGCTGCTCATACCTTATGCCGCGATGCAGGTCACCGGTGAGGTCAAGTGGACCGGCATCGATTTTCTGGTCGCGGCTGTTCTGCTGCTTGGGGCCGGACTGGCGTGTGAGGTGGCTCTGCGTCTTGTCACAAAACTCGAATATCGCATTGCTGTGTGTGCCGCCATTCTGCTCGGCCTGGTCCTTGTTTGGGCGGAACTTGCCGTTGGCATTTTTGGGACGCGCTTTGCCGGGAGTTAAGCCCTGTTTGGGAATATGGGAATTTGGAAATATGGCTGTTAAGAATTTAGCAATTAAACACGACGATGCCGGACATCGCTCTCTGCGCATTGAGAAAGCGGCCGGCAAGGTTTCAAACGACCTCGACAAGGTCATCCATGAACGAATGCGTCTCGGCATTACCAGCGCTCTCGCGGCAAATTCCAAGCTCAGCTTCAATGATCTGAAAAGGCTGCTTGAAACGACCGACGGCAACATAAGCGTCCACGCACGCAAACTGGAAGAAGCAGGCTACATAACCTGCACAAAATCCTTCTCCGGCCGAATGCCGCTGACCGAATACTCGATCACAAAAGAAGGCCGAAAAGCATTGGAACGGTATTTGGACCATATGGAAGCCTTGATCAAGGCAATGAAAGGATAGTTTGGTTATCTGGGCGGCCTGAAACACTGTGGTTAACCACGTTGTCTAGGCCGGAACTCCGGCAGTAGACTTTCGATAAATGAGCGAAGATTCAGGAACAAAACGCCACGGCGAGCGTCAAATGTAGAAGGGTCAGATCCTGTTCATGAGGAGGTTGCGAATGCAGACATTGAAGTTAAACGAAGACGCTGAGTTAACGGATGCAGATCGGTCCGACGCACGGATTCCGATGCGGTTTTGGAAGCGGCAATTTTTCCTTGAGCCAACTTCGCGCCAGCGGCGGTTCGATTGGGCTTTCGGAGTAGTTCTGCCCACGATTTGCGTAGCGGCGGACCCGATAGTATTTTCCTCAT
>JADYZI010000394.1 GCA_020853255.1 Acidobacteriota bacterium | reverse complement strand
TGATAGACCCGCTGGTAAAACTGATCCGGCGGCCATTTAAGGCGCGGAAGATCGACCGTTTCATGCCGCGCTCGCTTGCGATAATCATTGCCTACGCCATCGTCTTTTCCGTCTTGGGGTATGGTATTTGGGCAGTGGCCCCGCTTGTATCGCAGCAGGGCAGAGAATTCGGCGCAAGCCTGCCGGCGTACGCAGCTAACGTCCGTCAGGCCGTTAACGATCTTGACCGCCGGTTTGACAGAATGCGGCTGTCCGAGGATATTCAGAATCGCATAAACGAACAAGTGTCGGCGATCGGAACGTCCATTACTGCCGCATTCGGCACATTCCTTCTCGGGTTCGCGGCCTACCTTCCGTGGCTCGTTCTTGTTCCGATTCTAGCGTTCTTCTTTCTGAAGGATGTGAATCTGATCCGCCTTGCCGTTCTGCGTTTGTTCCCTGTCGGCCCGCTGCGGATGCGGGCTGGATGGATACTGGAGGACATCAATTCAACGCTGGCGGCGTACACGCGTGCACAGCTTTTATCCTGCCTGCTGATCGGCACTATCTGCACCGCGGGGTTTTATTTGATCGGGCTGAAATATGCACTTCTGTTGGGAATTTTGGCGGGCGTCTTTGAGTTTGTGCCGCTGTTGGGGCCGGCCGCGATCGGGCTGATCGTTGTTACTACATCCGCCTTTGGCGATAATCCATGGCGGGCTGTATATTCGCTGATCTTCCTGGTCGCTCTTCGCGTAGTCCACGATTATGTCACCTATCCGCGCATTGTACGGGGCGGGCTGCATCTCCATCCGGTGCTGATCATTCTCTCAGTTTTGGCCGGCGAACAGGCGGCGGGCATTCCGGGGGTGTTTCTCGCTATACCGCTCGTTGCGCTCGGCGTGGTCATCTACCGGCACATAGTCGAGCACAAGGGAAGTAAGGGACTGGTCGCGGATATGATCGAATCGACGACAAAAACAAACGACGAAACACCGCCGCTTGTGATCAAGCCCGGAGATCCGGCACCCGGCCTGTAACCAACGAACGATACAGGGCGGGATCGCTAATTTCAACTTCGATCTCAACCACAAAGACCGGCAGCCCAAATTTTGATCCTTCCAATTTCACGGCGTCCTTAGCGGTCGTGAGAAGGCAGCTTGCGGACAACGATCTCGCCTTTTGCTCAAGCGACGATATATCGGCCTGTGTGTAGCGGTGATGGTCGCGAAAGATCTCAAAGCCTTTAATATCTAGGTTCTCTTTCTCTAAAAGCTTTCGAAAGCTTGAAGGATTGCCGATGCCTGCAAACGTGAGGGCATGTGTTGCACAAAGCCGCGAGTCGTCGAGGTCGCTTGCAATACCATCCGCGAACTTAGTAAGTCCTCGTATTTTCGCTGAGGCAAACACGACCGGAGCATCCATTCCGCATTCACGAAGCTGCTTGACCACGGGATCGACCGATCCAACCAGGTCCGCTCTTGTTACAACCACCAGGCCTGCACGGCGAATATTTTTCAGCGGTTCGCGCAAGGTTCCGGCAGGCAGGACGTGTCCGTTGCCCCATGGATCAGTTGCATCAATACAGACGATATCGAGGTCTCGCTTTGCCCGCCGATGCTGAAACGCATCATCTAGAACAAAGGCGGTGATGCCAAACTGCTCCCGTGCCCACGCGGCTGCACCGACACGATCGGC
This sequence comes from Acidobacteriota bacterium, assembly GCA_020853255.1. The sequence goes on along the minus strand of JADYZI010000394.1, from coordinate 2,369 downwards.
GTCGGCGATCACGATGGCCTGGCCGAAAAGTTTGCGGGCAAGTTCTACGGGCTCATCGCCGCCGGTCGCGGCATCGGCCAATAGCTTTTCGCCATCCGATACGATCACCCGCCGCCGCGGTTCTGTTCGGCCATAACCGCGGCTTAAGATGCACACTTTTTCGCCGTTTTCCACAAGTATCCGGGCTGTCAGTTCGACAAGCGGTGTTTTCCCGGTCCCGCCGGCCGTAAGATTGCCGATGCTGACCGTCCGGGCACCGAGCGAATGCGAACGAAGGACGCCACCGTCATAAAGCCGGTTCCGCACCTCCATCCCCATGCCGTAGAGCTTTCCGATCGGCGTAAGCAGGTTCACAAGCGAGAGCGTACAGAAGTTGGCGCGAAATTGCCAGACGAGCAGCCAAGCCGGGCCGGGACCACTAAATTCACGAATCAAGACACGAACCTTCACGAAATATCATGCAGTTACCGGTTGGTGCCTAATTTGAATGAGCTTTGATCGCCGCGGCATACAACCGCAATGTTCTTATTCCGCGATGGCGTTCTTTGATATAATTAAGGTTTACGGTTCGATGACCGGCAAGAAGGGCCGGCAGGAGGAGTATCAATGTTTCAGTTCGACCGACCGCGGAGCATCGCACGTGCTGCCCGTATTTTGTTTATTGCGGGAACGCTTTCTGTCGGAACGTTCGCGCAGTCGCCGCAAACGGGCGATATGGCAAGACCTGCTATCATCACGCCCCAGCAGCTTTCGACATCGTTCGCGGCGGCGGCCAAGTTGGTGGAACCTGCGGTTGTCAGCATTGATACAAAAGGCAAAATGCCTGAAACGGCTTCGCGCAGCACACGTCCGACCGATCCCGCGGATCTGCTCGATTTTCTCAATCGCATGCCGCGCCGCGCGGCCGCCGCGGTCGGGAGCGGCTTTATCGTTGACAAGCGTGGGTACGTGATGACCAACTACCATGTCGTCGCGGAGTCCTCGCGCATCAACGTGACGCTGGATTCCGGTGAGGAATATCAGGGAAAGGTCGTCGGGATCGATGAAGAGACCGATCTGGCAGTCGTGAAGATAGAAGCGGGACGGGAGCTTCCGGTCGTTAGATTTGGCGATTCTGAAAAACTGGAGGTTGGCGATTGGGTCATCGCTATCGGCTCGCCGTTCGGATTGAACCGTACCGTTACCGCGGGCATCATTTCTCAAACACAGCGATCCACGCCAAGCACGACATTGTTCCAGCGTTTCATTCAGACCGATGCGGCCATAAACCGCGGCAACTCGGGCGGGCCGCTAGTGAATATGAACGGCGAGGTGATCGGCGTAAATTCGCAGATCGCGACGACGAACGGCGATTTCAACGGTATCGGCTTTGCGCTGCCGTCGGCCGACGCGGCGAATGTTTTCCGGCAGATAATTGCCAACGGCAAGGTCCGCCGCGGCTATCTTGGCGTTAAACTTGAAAGTGTAAAGCCTGAATTTGCAAAGGTTTACGGAATGCGTGAGGCAAGGGGAGCGATCGTCATGGAGGTCCCATCGACAGCGAGCCCGGCGGCCGCGGCCGGGCTGCGGACCGGCGATGTGATCGTTGAGTTTGACGGCAAGCCGGTCGAGAGCGCTCTTGACCTGATAGCGAAAGTTTCAAACGCAACGCCGGATCAGGCGGTTGCGGTGAACTATCTTCGCGAATCGGGAACTTCGCTTGAGCGCCGGACGGCCAATCTACGGCTTGGTGAGCGGCCGGCCGATCCGCGAAATGAGGACGTTGACCTGCAAGCTCCGGTCAAACTTCCCGTTGAACGCAAGGCCGAGGCCGCAAAGCCGTTTGGCCTGACCCTAGCTGAGGTCACACCCGAATTGGCCTCTTTCTACAAGATCGAAGGGCAAAAAGGCGCGTTGGTAAAAGAGATAGATCCTGAAAGCTATATCGCAGATGTAAAAGTTTCGACCGGCAGCCAGGCACTCGTCCAGGGCGATCTGATCGTGAAGATAAATCGTAAGCCGGTGACCGATGTGAAAACTTTTACGTCCATCGCCAACGCACTTAAAACCGGCGACGCGGTCGTCCTTTACGTTCTAAACCTCAATCCGCGAAATCGGACAGCCGAATTGAGGCTTGTTCAGTTTACGGTACAATAGATATTTTACATTGCGTCTCTTTAGCGTTATTGGCGAGCTTTGCATGGGGAAAAGCCCGGATTCGCGCAAAGGCCGCAAAGAAAGCGCCGCGAAGTAAATTTGCGGGACAGGCCACACGATAAAATTAGGTGAAATGAAATAAGGGTAGCCCGATCAAAGGCAAATACTATCTAACATGGCAAAAGCAAAACAGGCAAAGATAAAGAAAACAGCGGTCAAGACATATAACAACT
>JADYZI010000393.1 GCA_020853255.1 Acidobacteriota bacterium | reverse complement strand
TTCTGGACAAGGTCTTTGATTCGCTGGAATTTGAGGAAGACCTGGAAGAGGAAGCAGGGCGCGAGATACGCCTTGCGATAATCGGGCGCCCAAATGTTGGTAAATCGTCGCTGCTTAACAGCATTCTCGGCGAAGAAAGGGTCATTGTTTCACCGATAGCTGGAACAACGCGCGATGCGATCGATACGTACCTTGAATCCGACGGGCAGAAATTCCAGCTTATCGATACGGCCGGCATCAGGCGAAAGGGGAAAACCACTGAGATGGCCGAAAAGCTTTCGGTCATTATGGCCAGGAAAGCTCTTGAACGCGCCGATGTGGCCGTGCTGGTCATTGATGCGGTCGAGGGCGTGGCAAATCTCGATGCAAGCATAGCCGGTTACGCCGTCGATTCGGGCTGTTCGATCATTATTGCGGTGAATAAGTGGGACGCGGTCGAGGAGAAAGAGACCAATACCATCTACGAATTCGAGCGCGGGATACGCAATCAGATGAAGTTTCTTGATTGGGCTCCGATCGTGCCTATTTCCGCTCTGACCGGACAGCGTGTGACCAAGATATTGCCGATGGCCGCAAAGGCCAACGAGGCCCGAAACCTTCGCGTGCCGACAGCGCAGCTAAATAAATTCTTTGAAGAGAGCATTTCGCAGCCGCGCGGCGGAACAGCACCCGCACCGGTCAAGGGCGGCGTTTCGAGGTTGAAGGTCCAGTACATCACGCAGGGCGGCGTTCGGCCGCCGTTGTTTGTGCTTTTTACCTCGGGCGGCAGCAAGGCCGGGCTGCATTTTTCATATCTGAGATACGTGGAAAACAGGCTTCGCGAGACATTTGAATTTTTTGCGACGCCGATCCGATTGAAAGAGAGGCACAAGTTGCGGAAAGCGGTGGGGAAGCGGTAGCGTTCGATACTGCAGAATCGGGCAGAGATAATGGAAACGGTACTTCTAATAATCAGGCTGATCCTTTTTGGAGTGTTCGCGGTCGCGGGCATTTCAAAGATCCTCGATCCAGACGGGGCCAAAAAGGCGATCCGGGATTTTGGAATGCCGGACGAATTCTCGGGCTTTTTTGCCGTCGGCCTTCCGTTTGCCGAAATAGTGTTCGCGGTCTGTTTTTTGTTCGTCTCTATGTCATGGGTCGGCGCAGCCGGCGCGCTGCTTCTACTTACGACATTCATCGGCGGAATGATCTGGCAGATGGCACAAGGCAACGCGCCGGATTGCCATTGCTTTGGCCAGATACACAGCGAACCTGTTGGCCGAAAAAGCCTTGTCCGGAATATTGTGTTCGCTTTGCTCGCTGTCATTCTTTTGTTCAGTGGGCGGGAAAATCAAGGCCTTGACCTGGCAACAACGTCGGCGGGGATGCTGCAATTGATGCTGATCCTGTTCCTGGTCATACTCGGCCTTCTCTTGCTTGGGTATTTGGTAAAGGTCGCTGCCCAGCAGACTGAGATAATGCGGCGGCTCGGCGTGCTTGAAGTTGCGTCCTCGGAACCGGGAGCGGTGGAGCGGAACGAGGCCGGCGATCCTTCGGACGGATTGCCGATCGGGGCCCCACTGCCCGATTTTGCAATACCCGATCTCAACGGCCGCGAAGTTAGGTTCGAGCATCTTTTGACGGAGAACAAGCCGTTTTTATTCCTCTTCGTCGGATCACAATGCGCCCCCTGCGAAGCCCTTTTGCCGGAGATCACCGAATGGGAAGCCGAGTTGGACGGAAAGGTCAGATTCGTTTTCATTTCACACGGCGATGTCGGTGCGACCCGCGATAAATTCGGCGCGACAACGCGTGTTGTGTTGTCGGAAAAAGCCACCCGGGCATTTGCAGATCAGGTTGGTGCGAAATGGACACCAACGGCACTTTTTGTCGATGCGAACGGCCACATCGCAAGTCACTTGGCCGCGGGTGATACGGCTATCCGCCGGCTTGCCGAACAGATAAAGTCTCGCGACCTGAGCGAGGAGTTCGTTTATTTTCTCGGCCTGAACGGGAATCGCAGGCCAAATATCGGCGAGAAGATCCCAGAATTCAGTGCAATAGATATCCAGGGGCGCGACCTCACCAAAGCGGAGTTTATTGGCAGAAAGACGCTGGTCGCCTTCTCAAGCCCAACCTGCGGCCATTGTGTGAAACTTATGGATGAGGTCCGCGAGTGGGAACAAAGCAGGCGGCCGGACAGTCCTCAGCTTGTTATTTTTACGGACGGCGACCATGGAGAAAAAACGGCTGGACTAAACGCCCCCGTTATTGTTGACAAAGATTCAAGACTAGCTGTGCGATTTGGGATGCGCGGTGTTCCTTCTGCCGTACTGGTCGATGAGGCCGGAACGATCGTGACCGAAGCGGCCATTGGCTCGAAGAACATCTGGTCGCTCATTGGCGGAGATAACTAGGCTAAAAACTGGAACGTGATGATGGCCGAAATTCAAATTTCGAGCTTCGGTTATCAGGTTCCTTCGATGAATGAATGCAGAATGCTATCGATTGGAAGGTTCTTGCGACTGACGGCGAAGCGCGTACGGGTGTGATAACAACCCGGCGGTCGATCATTGAAACGCCTGTTTTCATGCCGGTCGGCACTCAGGGTGCAATGAAGGGCGTTCGGTTCGAATGGCTGGAGGATGAACTTGACGCGCGGATCATCCTTGGCAATACGTACCACCTATTCCTTCGCCCTGGCGTCGATGTAATAAAGAATTTTGGCGGGCTTCATAAATTCTCTACCTGGGGCCGTTCGCTGTTGACCGACTCAGGCGGCTTTCAGGTTTTTTCACTGACGGACTTGAGTAAATTGACCGAGGAAGGCGTCGAGTTTCGGTCCCATATTGACGGAAGCCGACAATTTCTTTCCCCCGAAGTTTCAATTGAGGCCCAGGCCGCTCTTGGCTCGGAGATCGTCATGGTGTTTGACGAATGCCCGCCGGGAGATGCGGATAAGGTTGCGACGGTAAAGAGTCTGGAATTAACGGCTCGATGGGCCCGGCGGTCGAAGGAACGCTTCGATAAATTACAGGACGAAGGCGCCGATTCTGGCTCGGTTCACGCAGGGGAGACGCCAAAAGGCGCGACTCAAAACGGACTATCCAGCCGTCAGGCTTTATTTGGCATTGTTCAGGGGGCCGGGCATCTTGACCTGAGAAAAGAGAGCCTTGATCGCACGGTCGAGATCGGTTTTGATGGATACGCGATCGGGGGCCTGAGCGTTGGTGAAGAAAAGAGTGTGATGTATGGCGTTCTGGAATACCTCGCACCAAAAATGCCGAACAATTCACCGCGATACCTGATGGGCGTCGGAACACCAGAGGACCTTATCGAGGCCGTATCGCACGGTGTTGATATGTTTGACTGTGTTATGCCGACGCGAAATGGCCGTACCGGTGGAGCATTTTCTTCGCGCGGGAAGCTAAATATACGGAACGCGAAGTTTATTAAAGACGATGCTCCGATCGACCCGGATTGTTCGTGCTCGGTTTGCCGCAGATACTCGCGCGGGTACATCCGGCACCTTTATCAAGCAGGTGAAATGAATGCGGCGACGATGATATCGCACCACAACCTGGCTTTTTACCTTGACACTATGCGTCGGGTTAGGCAATCTATCAAATCCGGCTCATTCGCCCGGTTCCGGAGCGAATTTCTCGAAAAACTACGGGAAAACGAAGACGAAAGTGTTTGATATCCGGTTTTCGTGGGTATACTATTAAGTTTTGCTTTCTACACGAGCGTATAGATGAATACAATTCTGCTATTTTTTCAGAGTGCCGGCGGCGCCAGTTTGATCTGGACCGTACTTCCATTCGTTTTTATTTTTGGAATTTTCTACTTTCTAGTCATTTTGCCTCAGAAGAAACAAAAGCAGCAGCTTCAGGAAATGATCACTGGATTGAAGATCAATGACGAGGTTGTGACCAACGGCGGCGTTATCGGAAAGATCAAAGAGATAAAAGACACGAGCTTTATAATCCAGAGTGCCGAGAAGTCTTTTCTCGAAATAGGAAAGAGCGCTGTAGTAGGTAAAAAGGCTGAGTAATCACCGGCCTGGCTGAGATCGCAAATTTTGGCCCATACGTTTTTGTATCGGCGGCGTAAGAATTAAGAAATGAAAAACACCAGTCTCAAGATCAGGACGGTCATTATCGTTGCTGTGACACTCGCGGGCATTTATTTGTGCATCGGGCCGCGCGGCACGCTTACCAAACAGGATTTTACCTGGGCGGGTATCAAAAAGAATCTTTCTGAAAACATCAGCCTTGGCCTGGATCTGAAAGGCGGTTCGCATCTGGTGATGCACGTCAAGACCGAGGAATATCTGAAGACGCTCGCCGAAAATAATTCGAGCGCGGCGCTTAACGCCCTTCAGGAAGCAAATATAGCGGTCAGCGGAAGCAATGTGGTTGCCGCCAATGGTACCTATTCGGTTTCAATAACCGCCGCTGACGCCTCGCAGACGCAGGCCCTGATTGACGAAGTGAAGAAGAAGGTCGATTTTGTGAACTGGGGCGACCCGAGCGTAAGCGGAGGCACAGTAACATGGAATCTGCCGTCGCAAATGCAGACGGTACTGAAAAACCAGGCTGTTGAACAGGCCCTGAAGATCATTGAAAGCCGAATCAACGCGTTTGGTGTTAAAGAGCCGACACTACAGAGACACGGCTCGGAAGCCTCGGGCCAGATCCTGCTGCAAATGCCTGGTGTAGACGACCCGGAACGTGTCAAGAAACTTCTCAATGCCGATTCGAACCTTGAACTGATGAGGGTGATCGGTGCTCCGAATCCGGCTCCGGTTGAAAGATATCCAAGCGAGCAGGCCGCGCTTTCCTCCCTTGGCGGCTCACTTCCACCAAACCGCAAGATCATGGAGTACGTTGAGCGTGACGCAACACCGCCGCCCGGTACGCCTCCCGGAACGCCGCCGGCCAAACAGTACGTGGTCGTTGAGTACCCGGCAGTAGTAAATGGCAGTGAACTTCGTGATGCGAACGCGGTTTCCCGTACAGGAAGCAGCAGCGATTATCAGATATCATTCTCATTAAAACCGGCCGGTGCCGCAAAGTTTGGAGAGTGGACGAGCAAGAACATCAACAACTACATGGGCGTTGTGCTCAACAATCAGGTCAAGTCGATCGCGTTCATCCGTTCGCGTATTGATGACCAGGGCGAGATATCCGGAAAATTCACAAAGACGGACGCCGAAGACCTTGCATTGACGCTGCGTTCCGGTGCCTTGCCGGCGCAGATCGAATATCAGGAAGAACGCACGGTCGGTCCGAGCCTAGGAGCGGATTCCATTCGCGCGGGCGTGACAGCATCAGTTGCAGGCTTGGCATTTATCGTCGCCTTTATGTTGTTCTATTACCGCGGGGCCGGAATCAATGCTGTCATTGCCTTGATCCTGAACATGGTCCTTACCCTTGCGGCCTTGATCATGCTTGGATCGACGCTGACACTTCCCGGTATTGCGGGTTTGATCCTCGGTATCGGTATGGCCGTTGACTCGAACGTTCTTATATTTGAGCGAATGCGCGAAGAGATAATCGCCGGGCACGGTGTGGCAAAGGCGGTCGAGATAGGCTTTGACAAGGCGTTCATCACGATCATTGATACGCACGTGACGACCATCATTGCGGCCGTGATCCTGTATCTTTACGGCTCAGGTCCGATCCGCGGCTTTGCCGTCACGCTCGTTCTTGGCCTGCTTATCAACTTGTTCTCGGCCGTTTTCGTCTCCAGGACCATCTTTATGTGGCTGTTGGCACGAAACCCGGACATGAAGAAATTGAGTATTTAATAGAACCGGCTGTTAGCCTGTTCGACTTGGTCGGAGCGCCGAATGTAATTAAGCGCCATTCAACAGGCTGATGGCCTGTCGTACAACGGAAGCAAATGTTTCAAATTTTACCTAATATCAATGTCGATTGGATGGGCTGGCGAAAGCCGCTGGTCGCGATCTCGATCGTTATCCTGCTTGCCGGCCTGATCTCGGCTATCGGACGTCAGCTTACCCCTGGGGGGACGGAATCGTTCAACCTTGGTGTCGATTTCAAAGGCGGCACGGTCGTGACGGCCAAGTTCCGCCAGAAACCGGCCTCCGACGATATCCGCGACGCTCTGGAACAGGTGGGCATCGTCGAAGCCGTCATTCAGGAATCGACGGATAAGACCGATGAAGTTTTGATCAAGGTGCCCAACCTCGGCGAACGAGAGGAATGCAAGGACGACAACGGAAAACTTCTGCCAGAAGCAGGCCGCTGCCTTGTAAAGAAAGCATTGGACAGCAAGGTAGGTAAAGAGGCCGAGGGTTCGACACAGTTGAATCAGGACGAAACGGCCGCGTACAAGATCGTCGGCACTGACGCCGTTGGGCCGGTTGCTGGAGCGCAGCTTCGGAATCAGGCGGTTATCGCGACGTTGCTGGGAATGGTCGGAATTTTGTTGTTCATTGCCTTCCGCTACGACTGGACATACGCAGCAGGTGCGGTCATCGCCGTGTTCCACGACGTACTTGTTACCCTCGCGTTCTTTACGGTCTTTCAGTGGGAGATAAGCCTTACGGTGCTCGCCGCACTGCTCACGCTGGTCGGATTCTCGGTCAACGACTCGATCGTTATCTTCGACCGTATTCGCGAAAATATGGGCCTCCACCGCGACCGGCCTATCTATCAGTTGACGAACGATTCGATCAACCAAACGATGTCGCGCACGGTGGTCACCAACGGGCTTGTGTTTCTTTCAGTGCTCGCTTTGGTTCTGTTCGGCGGAGAAGTGCTTCGCGGATTTTCGTTGGCCTTGTTCGTCGGTTCGATCACGGGAACCTATTCAACCATTGCTATTGCCAGCCCGATCGCTATCTGGTGGCAGAGCAAGCTTGGGATGAATTCGGTCAAGGAAGTAATGGTGCAGCCAAAGGGCGAAAAGATGGCCTCGGCGTCACGCCGGACCGTAACTCGCCGTCCCGTAACCCGATAACTTATCAGTATTTGAAACATACCTCCCACCTCAAAGGCCCGGATAGTAGAAAATCTTAAATTTCTCGCCGTCCGGGCTTGATTATTCTTGACAATCGTCCGTTAAATATTTAGACTGCATTACGTTGCTGGTCAATTAATGGAATTACGTCTGCTGTTCGCGTGAATAGCCTTGCTCTTTCACGCAGATCGTGGGATTTTTTGTATCCTTTGCCGGCACTGGAATCTGTTGCCCGCACTTGGTTACTAATAGTCCACAATCTTTAGGAACGCAGACAGCGCATAACTGTGGCTGCTTTGTGGGAAGCGAATGGCTACAACGTGCGGGGTTGTTCTTATCATCAAATTTAGCAAAAAGGTTTTTCAGC
>JADYZI010000392.1 GCA_020853255.1 Acidobacteriota bacterium | reverse complement strand
TCCTGAAGCGGAACGCGTCATACGAATGTTGAAAGACGAAGAGTACTTTGAATTTGTGAACCGTGACGGCCGCGTGGTGGCATCGCTTGACGACCGTATGAGCTTTACGGCGTCCGAGAAAACTGCCGTAGGCATTTTTGAGTCGGCATTCGCTGAGGTGGACACTGCCCGCACGAAGATAGAAAAGCTCGAGATCGAAAGGACAATTGCATCGGCGGATAAGCGTCCGACAATTTTGACGTCGATCGCCGAGGCGAACGCGGAGCTTAACAAGGCTTCGGCAGCGATGCGCGTCGCGATCGCGAAGGCCGAGGCTCAGCTTTCGCCTCGCATACCGCCTGAACCGACGGGCGAACGTGGGACACGCGATGTGATCAGGGAATGGAAAGATCCGCGGACTGCGGTTGTCTCGACTGTCGTCGGGCCGGAGGGCCTTGCGGTGATCGTCACGACCGCTAATGCGCAGCGGGGTTATGTGCGCAAGATACCCGAAGCACAGCTAAGGAAACTGGTTGACGATCTTCGGTCGGAGATAGTAAAGGTGCGGTTTGAACGGAGCGATCCGCGGCCGGCGGCACAGGCGCTTTATAACGAATTGGTAAAGCCGATAGAGAAGGACCTCGCGGCGTCGAACATCCGGACGGTGGTCTGGTCGCTGGATAAATTCCTTCGCTATGTGCCCGTTGCCGCTTTGTGGGATGCAAAGCAAGGGTATGTGGTGCAGCGATACGCAAGCGTCGTTCTTGCATTGGCCGGGCGGCAGGACCTTGCTTTCAAACCGGTGAACAAGCAGCAGTGGCATGCGTTTGGTGTTGGGACGAGCAAACCATCGGGGAAGTTGGATGCGCTTACGAATGTTCCGTTGGAATTGGGAGCGATCGTTAACGATCCGTCGGTCGAGCGAAAAGCTAACGGCCGGCCGGGGCTGATCGCGGGAAAGGAGCTTTTGGACGAGAAGTTCACCTTTGCCGAGTTCAGAAAGTCGCTCGGGGCGGCGTATCCGTTCACGCACGCGGCGACGCATTTTGTCTTTATCCCGGGAACAAAGGCCGAGGGGCTGAATTCGTATCTGCTGATGGGCAACGGCGAGAAGCTGACGCTTGCCCAGGTGAAGAGTTCGGATAATATATTTGCGGGAGTTGAGCTGTTGACGCTGTCGGCGTGTGATACAGGTTATGGCGGGAAAACGGCAGACGGTCGCGAGATCGAAGGGCTCGGAGTGCTGGCGCAGCGAAAGGGTGCGAGGTCGATCATGGCTACCTTGTGGCCGGTGAATGATGAAAGCACCCGCGATCTGATGGTAGGATTTTACGGTAGTTACTTAAAACCGGACCTAACGAAAGCCGAGGCGTTGCGGCAGGCGCAGCTTGCACTGCTTGGCGAGCCGGACAAGGCTGCCGGTGCGAAGCCAACGCGGTTGGTAAATGCGGCGTCAAAACGGTTTGCACACCCTTATTTTTGGTCGCCGTTCATTTTGATCGGGAATTGGCGGTGAGAGGGAACATACGCTTGTGTAAACTTTTGGTGCTTTTTCGGCATCTTTATGTTCGTAGGCTGTAACATTGGGTCGCGAGCGCCTTGGTGCCCTTTGTGTCTTCAACTTCGCGGCCTTTGTGTTTAAAACCTCTAACACAAAGGGCGCAAAGGGCAGACACAAAGTTCGCGAAGAAGAGACCGGCAAATTACCTGCAAATTATCGGCCGCTAGTTTACGCCGAATGGAAGAATGATGAAAAAATTGATATTTCCGGGGCTGTTTACCTTCTGCTTTGCTGTTTCCCAGCTTTTTGGGCAGGCCGCGTCCAATGTTGTCAAGGTCGATCTGCCGCCGGCTGAAGTTGATAGGATCGTCAAGAAGTTTACCGAGAACGAATCGCTGTTTCGCGAGGCGCTGAATGTTTATGCCTTTAATCGATATGCAACGATGTCCACGATCGGGATGGGAGGGCAGATAACGGGCACGTACAGGCGCGATTCGTACCTGACGTTCAATCAGGCGGGTGACAGGTTTGAAAAGATCTTGTTCGCGCCGATCTCGACGGTGAAAGAGATCACGATAACGACCGAAGACATCGACAATCTGGGCGGCATAACACCGTTTGCGATCGAACCGCGGGTGGCAAACCAATATGCGTTCACCTACCTCGGCAAAGAAAAGATCGACGAGCTGAATCTGTATGTCTTTGATGTCGCTCCGAAAGTTGCGCCCGACCCGAAGCACGGCGAGGGCAAATATTTTCAGGGCCGCATTTGGGTGGATGACCAGGACCTGATGATCGTCAAATCAAAGGGAAAGGCCGTGCCGGAAAAGAAGCAGCGGTTTCCGGTCGTCGATACCATTCGCGAAAATGTGGACGGAAAATACTGGTTCCCGTCATGGGCCGCGTCTGATGATGAACTTGTTTTTTCGAACGGGCAGGCAGTTAGGATAAAATACCGCGTCCGCTATACCGATTACAAACTCGGCCGGTCAGATGTGAAGCTTGTCGGCGAAGAGGAGATAGTCAAGGACGAACCGACGCCGACGCCGACGCCGAAGAAGCCGGATTGAGCCACTGCAAAAAGCCGCGCATCAGCATTGCCTACTTTTTTGCGTATTTCGTGTCTTGATCTCGTGAGTTTCGTGGTTAAAGGACTAAAGAACCCGACCACGAAAAACACGAATCAAGACACGAAAAAGATGCGGTGAACTTTGTGATCTTTGTGTTGAAAAAGGCAGTTAAACACAAAGGCCGCAAAGGGCAGACACAAAGTTCGCAAAGTAAGATCGATCAGCAAGAACCTGCTTACAGATCATGTGTTACAGCCTCCTGGGTGCGGACCGCTGCAATTCTTCGGCAATCGCTGTTCGGGTTTTATTGAGCAGTTCGAGCAGGCTGGATTCGGAATATTGTTTTGTGTCGATCGGCGGCAGCAGGACCATTTCGACAGTTCCCGGATATGTAACGTCCGTCCGCTTGCCCATCATCGCGTCAGAATTTTTGATCGCCACCGGTATGATCGGCCGGCCGGTCTGTAGGGCGAGGTGAAACGCGCCTTTCTTGAACGGAAGAAGTTCGCCGGGCATCGCCCTTGTGCCTTCCGCAAATACGCCAAAAGAATAGCCATTCCGCATAACTTCACGAGCCTTGCTCATTGACGCACGGGCGCGTTCCGGGTTTGAGCGGTCGATGGCGATTATATTAACAAAGTGCATCGCCTGCCCGAGCACAGGCGCCTTGAGAAGCTCTTTCTTTGCAACGAGGCCCATACGCTTGCCCGCGTATCGGAAGAGTGTCGCGGTGTCGAGATACGAGCGGTGGTTCGCGATAAAAACGTACTGTTCATCATCGTTCAGATATTCCAGTCCTTTCACCTCGACCTTCGCCCGGCATGCCTTGAGCCACGTTTTTGCGCCCCACAAGGCAACCGGATAAAGCCACAGCCGCCGGTTAATTATCCAAAGAAAAAGCACGGCCGGTGCTCCGACGAACAGCAGCAGTCCGGACGCCGCGACCCAGCACCACCAGTACCGAAGTTTCCCGGCGAGCCGTGATTTGTTAGACTCATCGACAGGAAACACCAGTTTCTCGTTTTCCCTTATCTTCAACGACAATTTAGCCGAATCATGCGACATAACTACTTTTACCACAGAGACACAGAGACACAGAGTATCAGAAGGCCAGACGGATCGCGGCGAACCGCTAGCCGGTCCGCTGAGTTAAGCAAAGTTTTAGCTCTCGCTGTGTCTCTGTGTCTCTGTGGTTTTATCCTCGCGCTGGCGGTATCGGCTCAGGTGCCGACGCCGCGGGCGGTGCTGGGGTTTCAGCCGACGGATGACAAGACGATAGCGGATTGGGGCCAGATCGTCGATTACTTTACGAAGCTGGACAAGGCGAGCGATCGTGTTCTGTTGAAAGAGATCGGCCGGTCGGAGCTTGGCCGCCCGATGATCGTCGCCTTTATTTCCTCGCCCCGGAATATAAAGAATCTCGATAAGATCAGGTCGATAAATCAACGGCTCGCCGACCCGCGAACGGTGGCGAACGACGCCGAGCTTGCAAAACTGATCGCTGACGGCAAGACGATCGTTTCTATTTCGTGTTCGATCCATTCGACCGAGATAGTTGCGTCGCAGATGTCGATGAATTTGGCGTATGAACTGGCCTCGGCGAACGACGCGGACACGAAAGAGATATTGGACAACACAGTGCTGCTGCTGATCCCGTCGCCAAATCCGGACGGCATACAGATGGTCGCGGATTGGTACCGAAAAACGCTCGGTACAAAAAGCGAAGGCACCTCGCCGCCCGAACTGTATCATCACTACGCCGGACATGACGACAATCGCGACTGGTTCATGATGAACCTGAAAGAAACGCGGGCGGTGACAAAACTGTTCTGGCAGGAATGGTTCCCGGAAATAGTTTACGACGTGCATCAACAGGGACAGAACGCTTCAAGATTCATCATTCCGCCTTTTTTCGATCCGCCAAATCCGCGCGTTTCACCGTCGATCTTGCGCGAGGTCGGGCTGGCCGGCTACAAGATGGCGGCGGACCTTCAGGCAAAGGGAATTTCAGGCGTTGCGACAAACTCGACCTACGATACGTGGTGGCATGGCGGATTCCGCTCGGCGCCGTATTTTCACAATTCGATAGGTATATTGTCTGAGGCCGCGAGCACGAACCTGATGTCGCCGATAACGGTCACGCTCGACGAATTAAAACGAAATCGCGGCGTCCGCGGCCTGCCGTCTATCGTTGAGACGGCGACAAATTACCCGGACGTATGGAAAGGCGGCCTGTGGCGGCCGGCGGATATTGCCGAGATCGAGATGACGGCAAGCCGCGCGCTGCTTTCGCTGGCAAGCAAGTATCGGTCGCGTTATCTGCGCAATTTTTACGAGCTTGGAAAAGCGAACCTTAAACCGGACAGCGATGTGCCGCAGGCTTACGTCATTCCCGCCGGGCAGCCGAATGCGGAAAATGTCGCACGGCTGATCGAGATATTGATGTGGCAGGGAATGGAAGTGTACCGGATGACCGAAGAGCTTTGGCTGAAGCACAAACGGTCGGAGTCTCCGCACGAAATGCCGCTGAACAGCTTTCTTGTTTTTACAAACCAGCCGCAGAAGAACAACGTGCTCAGCCTGCTCGAACGGCAGGAATATCCGCATCGCCTGTTGCCGAATGGCGAGGCGGAGGTGCCGTACGATGTCGCCGGGTGGACGCTGCCGCTGCAGATGGGAGTGGAAACGCATGAAGTTTGGGAGATCCGGGACCTTGAGCGGAATCGCGGAACACTTAAAAGAATTTCCGCGATAAACGATGCTCGTTCGGTGCTGAACCTTGCGCCAAGCGCCGCGCCGTTTGATAAGACAGCAGATCCGCTGAAGACAAGCCCGCGAATCGGGCTGTATAAACCGTTCACATCATCGATGGACGAGGGCTGGACGCGGCTGGTCTTTGATCAGTTTCAGATACCGTTCAGGTCCGTTTCCAATGACGACCTTCGGAACGGACGCCTCGACCTGGATGTGATCGTGCTGGCGGCCGACAACGAGAATACGATCATCCGAGGATTGAGCGCCGATCGTTATCCGGCCGAGTTCGCCGGCGGCATCGGCGACGCGGGCGTGGCGAATCTGAAGAAGTTTGTCGAGAACGGCGGCAAGCTTGTGTGCTTTGACGATTCGTGCGCGTTGGCGATCAAACAGTTCAATTTGCCCGTCCGCAATGTGGTCGCCGGTGTGCGGCGAAGCGAATTCTATAATCCCGGCTCGATCGTCAAACTAAAAGTAGATACACAGGATCCGCTTGGCCGCGGTATGTTCGAAGAAACTCCGGCATATTTCTCGACCAGCTCGGCGTTCGACGTAGCGCCGGAAAGCGGCCTGTCATACAGAGTTGCAGCGCGCTATGCCGAAAAAGACGCGCTTATGTCCGGCTGGATGCTTGGCGAAAAGTATATCAACGGCAAGGCGGCACTGGTCGAAGTACAATACGGCAAAGGCAGGATAGTGCTGTTCGCCTTCCGTCCACAGCACCGCGGCCAAACGTGGGGAACGTTTCGGTTTATCTTCAATGCGCTTGAACTGCCGAATGTGAATTGAGTTTCCCGTCATTCCGATGGCGGATCGCGTCGTAAGTCGAGTGATGACGGGAGACGCTGCTTGCAGCTTTGGATCGCCAGAATGAAGACCGTTTTCTCGCTCTGATCAAACTCGTAAACTATCCGAAGCCAACGCCGATAGACCAGTTGTCGAAATCCCTTGAGTTTTGGATATCGGGCATCTAATGGCGAGCCCATTTCGGGAAAGCGAGCAAGCCGGTCGATCCGGCGAAATACATCGAACGCTGTTTTTTCGGGGAGTGCTTCTAGGGCAGCGAAGGCGCGTGCACCCAGTTCGATATGGGCATTCATCCTATTCCGGGAACTTGAGCCTGTGTTTTGCTTCCGATAGTGAAAGAGTGTTGCCCGCTTCTTTGTCCTTTAGCCCCTGTTCGACCAGATACTCCAATTCCAGATCGTCAAATTCGGCCAGGTCCTCTTCGATCTCGGCGTATCTTTTTGCTGATATAAGCACCGCCGCGGGACGGCCCCGCTGAGTGATAATAATCGGTTCGGACGACTTGTTCACATCGCCCAAGATCTTGGCCGCCTGTCGCTGAAGGTCGGTAACGGGAATGATGGTCTTCATAATAACGTATGTAACAGATGATCAGAATACACATCCAATTACGTATCTAACACTATAATCAGATTTGCGGCGTGAGTAAAGAGAAAGCTGTTCACATTTTCCGCGCTACGTTCTATCATTGGAGTATGGTTCTTCGGGCCTTTGGATCATTCGTTCTAATTCTCACTCTCTTTATCATACTTCCGGCATACGACGGTGCGGGCTATTTTATTCTGCGCCAGGAGCCGCTGATCCGCATCGGGCTTTCGACGAACGCGAATTCTGTTTCGATCACGACCGCGGATTCGCAGCTTGTCGCTTACTCGCCCGAGGAGGCGAGCCGGTATCTTGCGACGAATCGCATTTCGGTCTCGGCCCGTGCCTACCGGCCGCCGGAAGTGGAGAATTACCGGTTTGAGATACAGAACATCGAAACGTCGGCCGAGGCGGAAGACGTCGCAAAGGATGTGCGGGAAACGACCGAACAATCGGCGATAACAAGTATCGATCCGGCGACGAACAAAT
>JADYZI010000391.1 GCA_020853255.1 Acidobacteriota bacterium | reverse complement strand
TCATAAACGGGCTTGAGGTCTATGATTCAAACGGTACTCTGGCCGACCTGTGTGACCAGAAAGAGGTGCAGGAGATACTCATATCATCGAAAAGCATCCCGGCCGAGACGATCCGTTCGCTTCGCGCGCTTTGCCGCGACGCCAATATCGAATTAAAGCGGGCCGAGCTTCGGATCGAGCCTCTGGACCTTGAATAGTTCTTCCATTTCTGAACGTGCAGACACGATCGATAGAACTCAAAAGCGGTCTAACAAAAGCCGTGTTGGCTGGCATTTGCGTTTGCGGCATTGCCCTCGCGCTCATTTTTGCAAAATGGGCATTCGGGCACGCCGTCGCTGTCAATGCCGCCAAGCCGGAGGTAACTGCGCTTGGCGTTGATCTGGCGGCTAGCGATCCGAGCGGGCATTTCAATTTCGCCCAGCAGCTAGAGAAGACCCTCCTGCCCGAGGACCAGCAACGGTCGGTTTCCGAATATGAGTCCGCGGCTGCGTTGTCACCACACAATTATATCTATTGGCTTGGCTTGGCGCGCGCACGCGAGCAGGCAGGCGACGATGTATTGGCCGAAGGCGCTCTCCGCAAGGCCGAGGAGCTTGCGCCAAACTATTCGCGTGTTCAGTGGGCGCTCGGAAACTTCTTGCTTAGGCGGGGCCAGCGGAATGAAGGATTTGAAAAGATACGAAAGGCCGTTGCGGCCGATGAGGCCTTTGCGGCCCCGGCGGCCGCTGCCGCATGGCAGATTTTTGAAGGAGACATTCAGCAGATACACGCTGCGGTTGGTGATTCGCCAAGGATCAATGCCGCTATCGCCGTTCTCCTTGCCGGGGACAAACGTTATCCAGAGGCCATGGACTTTTGGCGGCGGGTCTCGACAGGGGGCGCCTTGAACGACAGAAAGGCGGCCGGACAAGCCGTCTATCAAAAGCTTTTGGATGGCGGGGCGTACCGGTCAGCGATCGAGGTGGCTGGCGACGCCGGCCTATTTCCTGACTGGGACGTTTCTGTCGGTACGGTCTCGAACGGCGGATTTGAGACCGGCCTGCATTCGCTTCGTGACGGTTCCCATCCGTTTTCCTGGGTCGTGGCGGACGGCAGTTTTCCGCGGATCGGGCAGAATATGGACCAAAAACGCAGCGGGACATACAGCCTGCTTATCAGCTTTGGCCAGGGAGGCAGCGGCCAGCGCACGGTGTCCCAAAAGATAGGCGTCGAGCCCGAAGCGGGCTATGACCTTCAGTTCTACTATCGTTCGGATGTGACAACGTCCGCACGCCTTCGCTGCGACGTTCTTACCGCGTCAGGCGCGATATTGGCCGGGGCGATACTGCCGGCCGCCGGCGATTGGACACAGATGAAGATATCGATTTCTGTTCCGGCCAATATTGAAGGGATCGAGATCCGGATCGGAATGGAGGGCTGTTCGCCAAACGGCTGTACCGCATCGGGCAATGTCTGGTTCGATGATTTCAGCCTATCGAAACACTAAATGGCTCGCAAACGATCAGATCGAAGCCGCAGAACGCCGCATGACGCTAGCGAAACGACCGTGTATGAAAAAACGGCGGTCGTTTGTATCACGGCTATTCCGATGCTTGCCATGGCGGGTTATGGGTCGGCCGATGTTTGGGCCCTGATACCGCTCTCGCTTCTGTCGATCGCTCTTATGGTGTTGTGGACGGGCGACAGTTTCAGGAGGAAGGAGTTTCGGTTCAGTACCTCATGGCTGGAGATACCCTTGATCGCGCTGGTCCTGCTTGGCTGCTTTCAGCTGCTCCCTCTGGGTAATTCCGGAGTTTCGCCTGATCTGATGAACATTTCCGTCGTGTCCAGCCTGTCACTGGACCCATTTGCGACCAAGATCTTCACGATCCGCCTTTTCCTGCTTCTGATATTTTTTGCCGCGGCGCTCACATACCTGAACGGCAAACGGCGTGTTCAGCGTGTCGCAATAGCGGTTATCATCTTCGGCGCGGTCATGGCGTTCATCGGCATTTTGCAGCGGCTTGCCAGCCCGGATGCGATCTACGGCCTGCGGCCGACACCGCAGGCCATTCCGTTCGGCCCGTTCGTCAATCAGCACCACTTTGCCGCCTTTATGGAGATGACCGTGGGCCTAACGCTCGCGGCTGTTTTAGGCGGGGCCGTTACCCGCGATAAGAGAGCTCTTTACGGCATCGCCCTGGCGTTGATGATGATAGCGGTGATAATGACCGGTTCGCGCGGCGGGATGATCGGCGCCTTTGCCGTAATAGCCTTCGTCGCTGCAGCCGTTTATTTTGCCGCACGTCCTGGCCGCGAACTCGACAGACGCGCGGGCGGATTGAAACTCGGGTTAGGTGCGGCCGCTGTACTCGTCGTCGTCTTGGCCGGCGCCTTGTTCCTGTCCGGGACAGACCCGCTTGTGCGCGGTATCGGCTTACAGGACGGGCAGGCCGATGTTACGAGCGGACGAATGCATTTTTGGTCGATAGCGTTGAGGATCTTTTTCCAACACCCGATTCTCGGTGCCGGGTTTGACGCATTTGGGGTCGCCTTTACGAAATTCGATACCTGGAACGGATATTTCCGGGTTGAGCAGGCGCACAATGATTATCTTCAGATCCTTGCCGACGGCGGCATCATTGCCTTTATTGCCGTCTGCTCTTTTATTCTTCTCCTGTTCAAACGAGCTCTTCGTGTAATAAGGCGGTCGTCCAGTCCGGGCCGGAGAACTGCTGCTATTGGAGCACTAGCAGGCTGCTTTGGCATATTGGTACACAGCTTCTTCGATTTTCCACTGCGCACGGCGTCGAATTCTTATTTTTTTCTGCTGCTTGCGGCGTTGGCAACGGTCGATCTGGGTGATGAACGAGAAGAAAAGAGAGATGCCTAAAGCGTCTCAGCGGACATGAACGGTAACCTCGCGCTTGCCGCATGGTGATCCGAAACTTACCTGAAAAACGCCGATCCGTTCACTAACGGATCTGATCACGAAAAATCGCCTTCCGGTGACACCGTCCAGGATCGGCTCAGGCCGCACCTCAATATCGCCCGGGCTGCCGGATGCGGCGGTCACCCCGTTAATGTCACCCTCACCGACGACCTTTACCAGCAGGCCGAGGTTGCCGCCGCCGCTGAGCAGCATAATGCTCTGCTGGCTTAGTTCAAGCGAACATCGCTGATCTGAAACGACGTCTTTTCCGGGCGCGACACGCTCTCGTGTAGTGCCGGGTTGAGCCGTCGTTTCCGCGTCAGTCGTCTTTTCAACTACGTTTGAATCTTTCGTTCCTTTTGGTTTCTGGCTGTTTTCCGGGACGTTGATGATTATTGGCTCGAAAAGCTGTTTAGGTTTTGCGCCCGTATCTTCGGCCTTGCTCGTCCCGCTTTCCGTCTTGTAAGGGTCGTTAACGATGATCAGCGGCCTGGCCGTTTGCTTTTCGGGCGGTTCGGCGGGGGTTGGCGTAGTGTTCGCAAATGGATCGCGAAGCAGATTGACGGGTTCAGTACTTTTCGGGGCAGTGTCGTTCTTCACGACAGCGATAGGCGGCGGTGTAATCGCGTCACCGGTGAGGGGTGGTGATCCGCTATCGGCCGGGGTCTTGGGCTTGTCGCTCGCCGCCAGTTCGGGGATCGGAGTGTCGTTTTGGAGACGGGTCTCATCGGCGGCAACCGGGTCTTTCGCGGGTGTTAGGGCAACGGACGGTGCATCCGGCTTTTCGACCGTTTTTACAGGACCTTCCTTGATCGCATCAGTTTCAGGCTTTGCGACCGGTTTTGGTTGAGAAGCCGGATCTTGAGGAGGCGTTTCGGTCAACGGCTTGTCTTTCCCGCTTGTTTCCGCTGCCGCCTGTGTCTTTTCATTCTCGATCTTGCCGACGTCGTTCTCTTTGGGGACACCAGAGGTTTTTGTTTTATCTGCACCAGCTTGCGCCGGTGGCTCGATCGGCGTTGTCGGCACTTTTTCGGTGACCAACTCCTTATTTTCCGATACGGTCGGCGGAGCCGGATCCGTCAATTGCGTTTTCTGTTCTTGAGGCTGCTGTTTGACAGGTTCCGGGTCCGTTGGCGGCTTATTGGTAACGACAGGCTTCGCTTCCGGCAAGGCCTTTTCCGCAGGTTGAATTTCAACCTTGCTCTCGGCAGGTTTTGATTCAGGCTCCTTGGAACTCACGCCGGTCTCGCTTACGGGCTTGTCCGTATTCGGCAAAGCCTCCACAGCGGACATTTTGGGATCGGCCGTAACCTTTACTTCGGGCAGGGCGGCCGCATCTCTTGCAGGAACTTGCGGCGGCGGCTCGATCGCTTGCGGCGTCGGCTTTGATTCCGGAGTGCTTGCAGAATTTGACGCGGGTTCCGATGGTGCGGGTGCGGCGCCAACAGGTGTGGTTGTTGCCACAAGCAAACCCGGATTCGGTCCGATCTTTTCCTCAAGGCCTTCGGTAGTACCGTTAACCCTTTGGTAAACCGCTTCGATCACGGTATATCGTGCCGCACTCGGCCGGTCGGTAATGTAACTTTTAATATAACTTTCGAGCGCCTCTTTTTCCTTTCCGTCCGCCGCGAGTGCCGCTCCAAGCCGCCACATACTAGACCGCCACCACGCGCTCTTGTCAGGAAGGACACTGATCGCCCGTTTCAGCCTGACAACCGCTTCCGGGTAGTCGCTCTGCTGAAAAGCCGTCCAACCGGCAAGATCTTCGATCCGTCCGCGGAGAATGGCCGAAAGGGTTTGACGCGGAACCTCAGGAATAACAATGACCTCATTGCGCGCCTGTGCGGCGGTGCGACTTTCATAAAGCTCGCTTGCCATCACAGCCGCTCCCGGCGCAGCCACATCCAGGCCGCTTTCAGCATTGCC
>JADYZI010000390.1 GCA_020853255.1 Acidobacteriota bacterium | reverse complement strand
ATCTTGCCTTTGAGCTTGCCCTTGTATTGTTCAAGTTCAGCTTCGTTCGTAGCATTGAAATGGACGACTTCGGCAGTATATGCCGTGCTGGCCGGAGCGGCGGGTGCAGGTGCCTGTCCTTTCTTTGGCTTGACGGCGGCTGCGGGAGCCGGGAACAAAGTATCAGTTCCGGGCGACCATGCCTTTGGATACGCGATCAGCGGAAATGCGACCGGGCCATCGATATTTGCGGAAAACCGCTTGAGCGTCCAACCGCGTCCGAACGGTCCCCAGGCTACAAGGTGGGCATTCTGAAGTCCCCATTTTGCCAGTGTGTCGCGTGTCCATTCATTTGCACCCTTCAGGCCTGGGGAACCCGTGAGCCGCGGGCCATTCACATCCGTCAGCCACGTCATTGTCTGCATGATCTGCGAACGGTTCAGCCCTTCGTCTTTGATCTTATCGATGTCAGCTTTCGGGGCAGCATAGATCTGTCCTTCGGGAGCGGCGGCAGTTTGTCCAAGTGCCGCGACCGGTAGAATGAACGCGTAGATGATCAACGCGCCTATAAGTTTGCGTCGTAACATTGAGTTTTCTCCTGAATAGTCCGAAATGAATCTGTAAGAAGATTTGAACTCCGTTATATCACAGAAATGAAAAATATTCAGGGAAGCAGGGGTAGGAAGCGGTTCCGTAGCGTCCTGATCTTGTGATCCAGGGCTTTCTCTTTGCGCCTCTTTGTGTGCTTGGCGAGCTTTGCGTGAGGTAAAAGCCTGGTTCCACGCAAAGCCGCAAAGGTCGCAAAGAAACGCCGAGAAGACGCTTTGTGTACGAAAGCCGCTAAGTCACGAGTGCCATGTCAGAGTATATGCGGGTGGGACGTTCTTTACGATCAATTGGCTCTTCCGTGCCTTACCGTACCTTTTGCGCATAAATTCGCGGAGCTTTATGGCCGATGGGAAATAATAGCCGTGAGCATATTGGAACGTGCGGAACGTGCAGTCGCCCTCCTGCATAAATCGATCGACCTGCTGCAGGATCCGTTCGCCAACCTCATTCGGAAGCGACACGAACGGGAGGCAGCATATGATAGAGCCGATCCTTCCTATACCGGACCGTTGATGAATTGACCATGAATCGACAGCGTTTCCGCGAACGATCGACAGATCGGGAAAATTTCGTTTGAGCAATTGGGCCAGGTCCCTGTCTAGCTCAATGCCGAGGTACGAGTGTTCGTCCGGGACAATGTTCTGCAGGAATTTAGTGATCGCACCGGTGCCGACGCCAAGTTCGAGTACAGCGCTGCTGGCGTTCGGGGTGATCCCGTCGATCATCTTTTGTGCAAGTTCAGGTGAGCTTGGTTTGATTGAGCCGACCTTTCCAGGGTTTTTTAGAAAGGCTTGCAGGAACTCGATATTTTCATTCATCCTGTGCGTCTATTTTGCCGCAAACTCTTCTGCGGCGGGCGATCCAGATGTTACCGCGGCGTTGCCATCGGTCATTTTATAACCACAATCCTCGTTTTTGCAATATCTTATGGTGCCGTCCGCGTTTTCTGGCCTTTCCAAACAGATGTGTGCGCCTGGGCGACTTCGGACGGTGAATCCCAAGTTTACACTTTACGTAATCGCACTTAGGATAGTTCAACAATTTCTGGCAACAGTCAGCCCGGCCGAAACCGACATCATCTGGCCCGCTTCTTCACGGGTTTTTTTGCAGCCGTTTTTTTCGCCGCGGCCTTTGCCTTTTTTGCGAATGCATCCGGCAACTCGGCCTCAATCAATTTTTTTACCTCTTCCAAGGTCATCACCTCGGCATCTTCCGTGGTGGATCGTGAGCCATCGGCTTTTTTCGGAAGTGAAATGATCTTCTTACCAAACTTGATGACAGGTCCCCAGCGGGCATTCTCCACCGATATTTTTTCAGCCTCCCAGCGATGTATGTAACGGTTTGCTTCTTTGCTGACCTTCGCTTCGATCATTTCGTTCATTTCAGCCTGACTCAGGTTGTTCAGGTCATACCGACGCGGCACGTTTATGAACATACCGTCCCACTTAATAAAGGGCCCGAAGCGCCCCGTACCTTTTGTGATCGGTTTACCGTCATATTCACCAACCGGAGCATCCGCCGCCTGTTTCGCTTTAATAAATTCGATCGCCTTTTCCGTGTCCACCGAGCCAAGGTCGGTGCCGCGGGGTATCGAGACAAATTCGTCGCCCCATTTTACATAAGGGCCAAATCGACCGACGCCGGCTGAAAGTTCCTTTCCCTCATAGGTGCCCATCGTGCTCTGCAGCTTGAAAAGGGCCAATGCCTCCTCAAACGTTATGGTCTCAATGCTTTGACCTGCCTGGATCTTTGCAAACCTGGGTTTTTCCTCTTGGTCGGCAGAGCCGATCTGAATGATCGGGCCATAGCGTGCCATGCGGGCAACTACCGGTTTGCCGGTTTCCGGATCGGTGCCTAATATTCGCTCAGCCTTTACGCGTTCCGCTCGCTCGATGGTATTATCCACATCTTTCTTGAACGGCCCGTAAAACTCGTCGAGCATAATGTTCCATTCGAGCTTTCCGTCGGCTACTTCATCGAATTCTTCCTCGATCCTCGCAGTGAAGCCGTAGTCCATGATCGCGTCAAAATGTTCTTTCAGGAAATCCGTCACCACGAGCCCCAAATCGGTCGGGAATAATTTTGCTTTTTCCGCTCCCGTGTTTTCGGAATCTTCCTTTCTGCTGATCAGGTCGTTTTTCAAGACGAGGATGCGGAACGGCCTCGGCGTGCCTTCTTTGTCCCGCTTTTCAACATACTCACGCTTTAGGATCGTCGAGATCGTTGGAGCGTATGTTGACGGACGGCCGATACCGAGTTCCTCCAGTTTTTTAACAAGCGATGCTTCGGTGTAACGCGGCTGGGCACGGGTGAACCGTTCCGTCGCTCGAAGTTCGGACAGCGGCATTAACTGTCCCACCTTCATCGGGGGCAACAGGCCTTCGGCTGATTCTTCCTGTTCGTCCTCATCCTTATCTTCGCGATAAACTTTCAAGAAACCGTCAAACTTCAAGACCTCACCGGCTGCGGTCAATTCTTCTTTGTTCGTCGAAATTTCTATCTTGACCGTCGTTTTCTCCAGTTCTGCTTCGGCCATTTGCGAGGCGATGGCCCGCTTCCAGATAAGTTCGTAGAGCTTTTGCCATTCCGCCTCGTTTATCGTTGCGGCCGCGGCGTTGGTCGGGCGGATGGCCTCGTGGGCTTCTTGTGCGGATTCGTTTTTATTTTTGAATTTGCGCCTCTGATGATATCGCTCACCAAACATCGCGCTAACCGCTTGTTTGATGTCGCTCTGCGCCGTCTCGCTAAGGCTTACGCTGTCCGTTCGCATATAAGTGATATGCCCGTTTTCGTACAGCTTCTGTGCGATCTGCATCGTTCTTGCTACACCGTAACCAAGTTTTCGTGACGCTTCCTGTTGGAGAGTTGAAGTGGTAAATGGCGGTGCCGGCGAACGCTTTCCGGGCTTAACCTTTATGTCGGTTACCTGATAGGCGGCACCAATGCATTCTTTTAGAAATGTTTCGGCATCTTCTGCACTGGCCTGCTTCTTTCCGCCGGCTTTGAAAGTTACTTCTTTGCCGGTTATGTCATCGGCAAAGAATAGTCCTTCAATTTTGAAATGACTTTCCTGCTGAAATGCGTTTATCTCGCGTTCCCGATCGGCGATAAGGCGAACAGCGACGCTCTGTACACGGCCTGCACTCAGGTTTTTATTGCTCGTACTGATCTTACGCCACAGCACCGGGCTCAATTCAAAACCGACAATGCGATCCAGCACCCGACGGGCCTGCTGGGCCATTACCAGATCCATATTCACCGTGCGTGGATTACTTACAGCGGCTTCGATCGCGGGTTTGGTGATCTCATGAAAAACGATTCGTTTGGTAGATCTCGGGTCAAGGCCCAGCACTTCGCACAGGTGCCAGCTTATAGCTTCTCCCTCACGGTCTTCGTCCGTTGCCAGCCATATTTCATCCGATCTCTTGGCCAACGCCTTTAATTCATTAACAACTCTTTGTTTTTCTTCAGGAACAATATAGCGGGGTAAAAAATCATTTTCGATGTCAATGCCCATACCGGCCTTTTCCAAGTCGCGGATGTGGCCAAAGCAGCTATTTACCT
>JADYZI010000389.1 GCA_020853255.1 Acidobacteriota bacterium | reverse complement strand
GTCTGCACGATCATTCGGAGATCCGTGTCGTCCAAGCCGTCGATGGTAAAGACGCTGTCTGCATAGTTGCAGAGCACGCGCCCGCGGCGTAGCGTAGCTTCAGTTGTGAGCTCATACCCGGACGGCCATGAATCCGCCAGAACGAGCACCGAGAGGCCGTGAACGCGGCTCAGCCTGCGAAGTTCAAGCAAAACGTGCAGCCTCTCACGCGTGCCGTCATCCGTAAGCGAAACTACCGATAGATCATCGACTATCACAATATCCAACGGGTTCGCTTCAACTGCGTTGCGTATCCATTCGGCAACGTCCGCACCCTCGGGCGGCCTATCGTAGATAAGTTCTTCAGAGAATTCGTACGCGCGTGCTTTCCCGTCCGCGTCTTCCCGCGTGTAACGGCTGCAGAACTGTGCATCGTTCAATACAAGATCGACATACAGCACCTTGAGCGGTGTCTCGGGCATCTTTAGGTACTCGACGACCGGGCGGCCGCGAGTAAGCGCGTCGGCAATCTGCATCGCAAGCAGGCTCTTGCCTATTCCGGGCTCACCGAACAGGATCGCCAGCTCGCCCTTCGCCCAGAGCTCATCAAAGAGCAGCTCCCGCCTTTCATCCTTCAAGGCTTTCAACACATCGCAGGCCTTGCGAAGAGGCCTTGGGGCGGTCGCATCGGTCGTTAGATTTGTTGCAACATTTGACATCCTGTGATACAATGTATCATAGATGCAACGCGGGTTGCAATAGTTGTTTTTTGACAATTTATGGGTCGTTGGTCGTTGGTCGCAGCTATTCTTCTATATCGGCGGATCCGTTGCCTTTCTCTGCTCCGTCGATTCGGGCATTCGTTGTCTCTTTTTTTTTCGCGAGATTTCCACTGAATTCTGCCAAACGATTGACAATAAATGACTTATTTGTCCCAAAGGCTGTCCCAAATCTGTCCCAAACGAAAAAAAAGAGCTGTCCGAGGATCGCTCACCCTCGGACAGCCGCAAGTTGGCGGTTTTACATATCTACCGCACAAAGGCGTTGGGGATCGGTAAGTCCCCGCTTCCGCCAAACTGATAAATGCCCACGTCCGCAGTCGAACGGTTCAGATACCACGTGCCGGTGGACGGCCTGAATAGGCCGGCATCGAACTTGCCGTCGCCATCGTAGTCGCCCGGAACAGGAAGATCACCATTCGAGCCGAACCCGAACGCGTAGAACGTTGCGTTCTCGCTTCGGAGAATGAACCATTCACCGGTCGATGGACGCCACAGGGCGGCATCGGCTTTGCCGTCACCGGTGTAGTCGCCCGGAACGATGCGGTCCGTGGAGCTTCCGAATTGATATGCGATCAGTCCGGCACTGCTTCGCTGTATCCACCATTGCCCCACGCTCGGGCGATATATAGCGATATCCGAGCGGCCGTCGCCGTCGTAGTCCGCCGCAATAGGCACATCGCCGGCCGCACCGAACTGCTGTATCGTCGTTCCGCCGGCCCACGAGTTGTTAATGTACCAGGTGTTATTTGACGGTCGATAGACGGCAATGTCGGCCTTCGCATCCGGGTCGAACTTCCCTGGAACCGGCACATCGCCCGCGGTTCCGAAGGGAGCGGCGTAGTAGGTGAAATCTTCGCTTCGAAGGACGAACCATTCGCCGGTCGAAGGCCTGAACAAGGCGTGGTCAGTTTTGCCGTCGCCGGTAAAATCCGCCGGAGCGATAATGTCAGTTGATTGACCGAACGTCGCCGCCATCGTTATGCCCGTACCGCTCGGGGTCCACCACCATTGGCCGTTCGAAGGCCGGAAGATCGAGAGATCGGTCTTGCCGTCGCCGTCAAAATCGAACGGCGTCCGATTCTGTGGAGTTTGAGGGCGATACCAATCGGAAACAGTGTCGTCAGCGGAGTTATACGTCAGGCGCACCTCGCCCGAGCCATCGGCGTTGGCGATATAGATCTCTCTAGTGTCTCCGAATCCAATGCGAGCGTACGCAAGCTTTGAGCCGTCGGGCGACCACACGGGAGTGGCAACATTGTTTGTAAGCTGGGAAAGTTGGGTGACACCTGACCCATCGATATTCATTATCGTGATGAGATTGTTGCCGGCATTGATTCCCCTAATACAAACTATTTTGGTGCCGTCGGGCGATATGTTGGGGGTCATATGCAGGAAAGGTACGGCAACATTTGTGATCTGAACACGATTGGTTCCGTCGGCGTTCGCCGTACACAGTTGAGCATTATTTGTCGCCAAGGTGCAGACAAAGACGATCTTCGTGCCATCGGGGGTATATCGCGGGAACTCTTCGCTGTTGGCAGTATTTGCGGCCGAAAGTGGGGCAACGCCACTGCCATCGGGATTCATGGTATAGATGTCACACGTGGGCGGTGTACATCTTGAAAAAATGATCTTTTGCCCATCGGGCCGCCATGATGGAAATTGATCGGGCAAACCGGTGTTTGTCAGTTGAACAGGGTTGCTACCGTCGGCGTTGGATATCCAAACACTTGGCACGCCCGTCGAGCCCGCTCGCCCTGCATATACGATCTTCTGCCCATCAGGCGAAAACCTGGCAAGGCTAGCAAGGCCATTTCCGCTTGAAAGCCTGTCCTGCGAGGTCCCGTCTATGTTCATTCTGAAGGTGTTTGGGTACCCAAATCGATTTGAAAAGGTAAGCAGCGGCATAGGCCCGAATACGGACTCAGGTACACGATCCAAAGCCGCTACTTGATCGTCGGTCATCGCTCCTTCGTAAAATCTCAACCGCGCGATCGAACCGTCTGCCGCCTGAACCGGATTGTTGACATAGTCCTGAAAGAAGCGAAGGCCATTAGGCAGCGGCGAGCCGTCGTCCGGCTGACTCACCCTTAGAACACCGTCCCGATAACCTTTGATAGTTCCGCCACCCCTAATGAAGATTATCTGAACGTAGGTTCCCGTTGTAATGGGCGTTGTTGAGGGATTCTCGCCTTCTATGCGGCCGTCGAGCATGAAGCCGCCCTGATCTGCCTGCGTTCCGCCGGACGAATCAAACAACCGCCGTCGCCCGGTAATAATGTTCATCTTGAAGAGCAGGACCGCTGTAAAGTTGGTGTCAGTAACAACTCCCGAAAAACTGTTGAGCGCAATGCCGTTGTTGAGCGGGTAGTTCAATACCTGCCGCGAAAAGCCATCGACCGTGTCCATTGCGAAGGTGTTCGGCCCATTTCCCGCACCCACAAGGTTTGTCAGGGCCGGAGCCGTACCGACCGAACTATTTAAATTCCCTTGAAATTGATAGTCTGCTTTCAAGGTTTGGGCCGTCGTTGAGGCCGTCAGAACAAAACAGGCAGCTGCGATGAGGAGCGCAGTGCAAACGAACCAACGTAAAGTTGTGTCTTTCATATATTGTTGAGATCTCCTAAAAATTGAACAGGTTTGTGAACTAATTGGGACAACGTACGTTCAAACACACAACAAAGTAATTAAAAACCGGCTAAATCTTGGCTAAATTTGATATCTAGGTATAGAATCATCTGAAAAAAGGACAATAGAGATCGGTACTCCCTACCAAAAAGAGTTGAACTTTTATCGATGCTGTTTTATAGATTTGGGAAGTACGAACTTGATCTGACGGACGAAAGCCTTCGGCAAGACGGGGTGAAGCTCCCGATCAATCGCCCGATTGGAATAATGCGACCGCCCATCATTGGTACGCTGAATTTCTTTCGATCCAAGGCCGCTTTGACGAGAGCTACGCGGAATATGAGAAAGCCCTTGCCCTTGATCCTCTGTCGATGCCGATCAGGACGGATATGGCACTTAGCCGCTATTATGCTCGCGACTATGATAAGGCGATCGACCTTCTCATTCGAGCAAAGAACATTGAACCGAACTATCGGCGCACATATAGCTTTCTAATGCTTACGTACCGCGAAAAAGGTATGTATCTCGATGCGCGGACGCATTAAAGGAAGATATGAATAGGGTGTTTGGCGCCAATGAACGGGCCGGAGCCGAATACAAGAATGTTTCAAGCCATATCGCCGCGATCAAAAAACAAGGCTCCGATCTCAATGCGGAAAGATATTGGAGAGCAGAACTCGAATTTGAGGTTGACCCCGCACTAAAGGCCGTTGCATATGCAAAACTAGGCGATGCGGACAAAGCGTTCGAGTATTTGGAACAAGCCTTTAACGCTCGTTATTCCGGAATGGTCTGGCTCAAAGTATCGCCCGAATTTGATGGGTTAAGATCTGATCCGCGTTTTGCGGACCTTATGAAACGCGTTGGCTTTGGCCCTTCCTGACCGGCTCGCGGCTATCGTGCCTGCCTTTGCAAATATAGAAAGCGGACCCGAGATCTCGGATCCGCTTGCTTAGTTGCCTTGCGAACTGTTCGTTTATTGGATCTCGACCCAGTCGCCTGTGTGGATCTCCTGCGTGTTCTGGGTGATGACGACCGTGGCCGAACGCTCTTTGACGTTCAGGACGATGGCCTCGCCGACGACCTTTCGGATCGCGGGACGATTGCGTTTTGCGTCATAGGTCGTGACCATTCTGCCATCAGCCTGTTCGCCGCTCTTACGCGAGGCCTGATTCGAGAATT
>JADYZI010000388.1 GCA_020853255.1 Acidobacteriota bacterium | reverse complement strand
GGATGATATCGGTCGCGTCCTCGACAACCCCCTTGATAGATGAGAATTCGTGCTCCACGCCTTCGATCTTCACGGCCGTAACAGCGGCCCCTTCGATCGACGATAGAAGCGCCCGGCGGATCGAGTTGCCGATCGTCGTACCGAAGCCTCGCTCGAACGGCTGGGCGAAGAACTTGCCGTACCGCTCGGTCAACGTATCGTTATCAACGTTCAGGCGTGCCGGCATTTGAAAATCCGTCCAATTATTACTCTGTGCCATATTTGTTCTTTTAAACGGTCAACTTAAACCAGCATTGTCCCCGGATCACAGTGAGCAAGAACGGGCTCACCGCATCCGGCTACTTCAGCCGGCCCCAAAAACTACTTACTGTACAACTCTACGATCAACTGTTCGTTAATATTCGAATCAATGTCCGCGCGCGATGGCGCCGCGGCGATCGATACGCTCATATCGCGTCCAGCGGGCGAGATCCAAGCAGGGCGTCCACGCCCTGCCGCAGTCTGCCATGCTCCTTCGACATGAGCATTCTTCGTACTCTTGTTCTTGACGGTAACGGTATCGCCGACCGTGACCTGGAACGAAGGAATATTCACCTTTCGCCCATTCACTTCAATATGTCCGTGATTTACAAGCTGGCGTGCCTGGCGGCGCGATGTTGAAAAGCCCGAACGATACACAACGTTGTCCAAACGCTTCTCAAGCATGAAGAGCAGGTTCTCGCCCGTGACGCCCTTCTGGCGGCGCGCTTTATCAAAATAATTGCGGAATTGTTTTTCGAGCACAAAGTAAATACGTTTTACCTTCTGCTTTTCACGAAGCTGTTCACCGTAGCCGGCAAGCATCTTCCGGCGGGCACCGCCATGCTGTCCCGGCGGGTTCGTTCCGCGCTTTTCAATCGCACACGACGGCTTAAAGCACCTGTCGCCCTTCAAAAACAGTTTCCCACCTTCACGCCGGCACAACCGGCACACCGCATCTCTGTATCTAGCCATAGTATTTTTGCCTTCAGCAAAAATGATTTTGGATTTAGGATTTGCGATTTTAGATTATCCCAAAACCGACAAAGCCCAAGCCTTAACCAAGATCATTTTTGGAGAAAAAGTTTACAGGAAGCATATTATCGCTCCCCTTCGTCCTTTCGATTCAAACCCGAATCGATTGCGCCACGCAATCCAAAATCCAAAATCTAAAATCCAAGATCGTCAAACGCGTCGGCGCTTCGGCGGACGGCAGCCATTGTGCGGGATCGGCGTCGTATCGCGGATCGTGTTCACGCGGATACCTGCCTGCGCAACGGCCCGAATGGCCGATTCACGGCCGCCGCCCGGCCCTTTTACGCGAACCTCGACCTCACGCATTCCGGCCTCGACGGCCTTGCGGGCAACTTCGCCCGCCGCTTGCTGGGCTGCGAACGGCGTTCCTTTACGCGAACCGCGGAAGCCTCGCGCCCCCGACGACGACTGAGCAACCAAATTGCCCTGCGTGTCCGTGATCGAGATAAGCGTGTTGTTGAACGACGCCGAAATATGAACGATCCCGACCGGAATGTTCTTCCGCTCTTTCTTTTTGAAAGTCTTCTTCTTTCCTGCTGCTGGTGCTTTTGCCATGTTGATATTTGCGATTTGCAAATTTCGATTTGCGAATTCCGATTTACTGATCCGTTTTCAGTCAATCGCAAGTCGCAAATCAAAATTCGCAAACTTCTTACTTCTTCCCTGGTGCCTTCTTCTTAGCGACCGCCGCCTTTCTGGGGCCTTTACGAGTGCGTGCGTTGGTCGACGTACGCTGGCCGCGGACCGGCAGGCTGCGCCGATGACGAAGGCCGCGGTAGCAGCCAATGTCCATCAGGCGCTTGATGTCCATTTGGATGCGCTTGCGAAGATCACCCTCAATATCGCCCTGCGCGTCCAGGATCGCCCGGATCTTGTTCAGCTCATCTTCGCTGAGATCGCGTATCTTAACATCCTGTCCAATATTCGCTTCATCCAGCAAGGCAGTCGCGCGCGACTTGCCAACGCCGTAAATGTACGTCAATCCGATCTGTGCCCTCTTATTGGGCGGTAAGTCTACACCTGCTACACGGGCCATAATATTGTATTCTGGATTTCAGATTTTGGATTTTGGATCTTTAGAACGCGTAGCGAACCGAAAATCCAAAATCGAAAATCCAAAATCGTCTTATCCTTGTCTCTGTTTATGCTTCGGGTTTTCGCAGATGACGCGCACGACGCCCCTGCGGTGGATTACCTTGCATTTATCGCACATTTTCTTTACCGAAGGACGGACTTTCATAGCTATTATTCCTTGCTCCTGGTTATCAAGATACCAGATCCATATTGGATACCCCGCCCCTTAACCACGAACAGGGACCAGAAACCTATTTGTACCGATAAGTTATTCGCCCGCGTTTTAGGTCGTACGGCGACAACTCAACCAAAACCTTATCTCCCGGAAGGATGCGGATGAAATTCTTGCGCATTTTCCCAGAAACATGCGCCAGCACCTCATGCTCATTACCGTCGACCGCGATCTTAAACATTGCATTCGGCAATGTCTCGAGTACGGTAGCGGTAACCTCTATCGCCTCCTCTTTTGACATAGTCAACCGACCCAACTTTGCGAATAGTTGGACAAACCATTAGTTTATCGCGCAAATCGAGAAGTTTCAAGTCACGCTGATGCAGTTTCAACCCTATCCGCGTTCAGGGCCTTCTTCTGGTCCTTTGTGAGCGTAAGTATCTCCGGCCCATCAGGCGTGACGGCGATCGTATGTTCAGCGTGTGCCGAGGCCTTGCCATCTTTCGTCACCACGGTCCACTTGTCTTCAAGTGTTTTAGTTTCAGCAGTTCCAAGATTGAGCATCGGCTCGATAGCAAAGCAATAGCCCGCCCTGATCTTCTCTTTCGTTCCCTGCCGGCCATGATTCGGAATCTGCGGTGCCTCATGCATCGATCGGCCAATGCCGTGGCCCGTATAATCACGGACGATGCCGTATCCATATTTGTCGGCATGCTGCTGGACAGCCCAGCCGATATCGCCAACACGCCCATTCACCCGCGATGCCTCAATTCCAAGAGCAAGACATTCTTCGGTAATACGGATCAACTGCCTTAATTCGTCCGACACCTCGCCGATCGGCAATGTCATTGCCGTATCTCCGACAAAGCCGTTCAGAGTGCACGCCATGTCAAGCGAAATGATGTCTCCCTCTTGAAGTTCACGGTCGTTTGAAAAACCGTGGACGACCTGCTCGTTGACGGACGCGCAGATAGCGAACGGGAACGGCACCATGCCATGCGGCTTATAGCCGATAAATGTCGGGATCGACCCAGCGTCGCGCATCATTTTTTCAGCCGCAGCGTTCAGTTCCAGCGTTGTTACGCCAGGTGCAGCCATCGCACGCAGTTCCTCGCGTACCTCGGCTATCAACTCACCGACGGAGCGCATCTTTTCAAGGTCTTTTTGCGATTTTGCGATGATCATTCTCTTGCCAAAAAAGATGCGTGTTAAAGTGCTTATGAATCCGCCAATGGTCGAGTTCCCGAACATGCCTTTTCATTAATAATTTCTCTATTATTAATGGTACACTCGCCCGCCCCTTAAACATTCGCAACCAAATTCGAATGTATTCTCTCCATATCGCCCGTGCCGTCAACCTTTATCAAGCGGCCGGAACGCTCGTAATGGTCCAGCAGCGGTTTGGTCAGCTCTTCGTATGTCGCCAATCTGACACGGACCTTATCTTCATGATCGTCGGCCCGCTGCGTCAACTTTGCATCCGGATGCAGATCGCACACGCCCTCAACCCTCGGCGGCTTTGAATAAATATTGTATATCTCACCGCATACGGGGCAGGTCCGGCGTCCGGTCAGACGCTTCATCAACTCGTCCCTCGGAACATCGATCTCGATCGCCTGAATATCTTTTCGTTGTTCTTTCGCAAGGTCCTCAAGTTGTTCGGCTTGCACAGCCGTTCGCGGATAGCCATCCAGAACGTAGGTTCCCGCGGTATCCGGTTTCGAAGTTCGCTCACGGACGATGCGGTAAGTGATGTCATCCGAGATCAGCTTGCCCGAGGCCATTATCTCCTGCACCTCACGTGCAAGCGGCGTATCCTGAGTCTTCATCTCGCGGAATATATCGCCTGTTGATATCTGCGGAATGCCGCAACGCTCCTGCAAAAGTCTGGCCTGCGTTCCCTTCCCGGCTCCGGGAGCCCCTATTAATACGACGATCTTGCTCATTAGAACTTTTCACACAGAGACACAAAGACACAGAGAGTCTTCAAATACTCTGTGTCTCTGTGTCTCTGTGGTTCAATTTGTTATGTCCGCCGTCCTCGCAGTTGCGAGCCGGCGCCGAGGAAGCCTTCATAGTTCCTCATCACAAGCTGTGCCTCTATCTGAGAAACGGTATCCATCGCGACACCGACAATGATCAGCAGCGATGTACCACCAAAGTAGAACTGGTAGCCAAGCCCCGTCGGTATCCAGCTCAATCCCGGTGTCGCGGTAAAAAATGCATCAAGATTGTCGCCAATGAACGGCAGCCGTCCGACACGGAATCCGCTAAGCAGTATCTGCGGTATGAACGCGACCAGTGCGAGATAAATAGCTCCGACAGTGGTCAGTCGCGTCAGAATCCGGTTAAGGTAATCAGCCGTCGGTGCTCCTGGCCGGATGCCCGCAACAAACCCGCCGTGCTTGCGAAGATTGTCAGCAACCTCGTCCGTGTTGAATATGATCGTGATGTAAAAGAAGGTGAACAAAACGATCAGCGATATAAATACCAGCTCGTAATACGGGTCGCCGCCGTGGAACGATTGGAAAAACGTGTATATCTTTGCCCAGGTCGACGTCGTGTCGCCCTGTTGCGGCGGAAATGCGGCGAACAGCGTCTGCGGCATCGCCAGTACGGATGATGCAAAGATCACCGGGATAACGCCGCCCATGTTTATCTTCAACGGAAGGCTTGTTTCCTGACCGGAGAATGTTTGATTTCCTACGCGCCGGCTGGCATAACTTATCGCAATATTTCGCCGCGCGGATTCAACATATACGATCAGTGCCGTCAGACCTACCATGACGATGACGAGGAAGATCACGCCAAGCGTCTGCATCGCATCGCCGGCCCCCACACGTTCCGAGATCTGCATAACGGCTCGCGGCATGCCGATCACAATACCCGCAAAAATGAGCAGCGAAATACCGTTTCCGACTCCGCGTTCGGTGATCTGCTCGCCCAACCACATTACAAAGATCGTTCCGGTCGTCAGTGTTACAACGATCATCATCGTGGCTGACCACGTTTCAGGAATGATGCCGTTCTTGCTCAACCATGTCGCGACAAAAAAGGTCTGGACCGCGCAAAGGACCACAGTCATGTAGCGCGTCCACTGGTTCAGCTTCTGCCGGCCGACCTCGCCTTCTTCCTGGATCTTCTTGACCGCCGGCGAAAGAACCGGAAGAAGCTGCATGATGATCGACGCCGTAATGTATGGCGTCACACCTAAGGCAAATACAGAAATGGTCCTGAAGTTCCCGCCCGAAAACAGATCGAGCACGCCAAGGAGCGTACCGGCCACGT
>JADYZI010000387.1 GCA_020853255.1 Acidobacteriota bacterium | reverse complement strand
GTTGATTCAAAAAACCGAGCACCACATCTTGAAATTTTCTGTAGTTTTTCTCAAGTAAAATTGCGTGGCCGCCGTCGGGCAGGAAGGCGTAGCTTTTTTCCTTTGTGCCGAGCTTTTCGAAGAACTCGAGCGTTTGGGCCTCGGTGCCGAGAAAGTCCTTTTCGGGACGGATAATAAGCGTCGGAACTTTGATCGCAGCCGGATCGAGAATAGGCAGCTTGGTTGTCATATCAACCCTGACACCGTTTGGCGCCTTTGGCACTGCGGCAAGAGCTTCTTTGACATAGAGATCGACGACATCCTTTTCAAACTGACCGGGGATGAAATCCGAGCGAGCGGCGGCTTCATCCGTTGTGCGGTACTGTTCCGTCGGCGGCGGCGGAAGCTTGACGCCCGGCGGCGGCTTCCATGCCATTGCATAGAGGATCAGTTTCTCGACCTTTTCCGGATGATGCATCGTGTAAAGCCCGGTCGTCTGCGTTCCCCACGACCAGCCGAGGATCGATATTTTCTCGACGCCGCGAAGCTTTGTTATGTAATCGACCGCCGCCCCGATGTCGCCCGCCGCAGATGAAGTGTCCGACCAATCTTTGTCTGTCTTTTCCGACCTGCCGTAGCCGTGGATATCGATCGCCCAAACGTCATAGCCGTTCTTGGCAAGGAAATCCATCAGAGAATAGTCGCGTATCTGCAGGTCAAAATCCGGCCGTCCCGTCCACGTCGCACCGTGAACCAGTAGCACGATCTTGTTCGTCTTTGCGAATGTCTTGGCAAAATTCTTGTGGAATTTCTCCCACAGATAAACCTTCAACCCGTTACTTGTAACAAAATGGTCTTTGCCAACAATGCCGGTGTTCGTCATATCCTTTTGTGCGTAAGCAAAACCCGAGAATGCGATCACCAACGTGACATAGATCAGTACCTTTTTGATCATCTTTTCCTTCCTAAGTTTATGAATTCACTCTCTGGTTTCCATTGCGGTCGCTCGGTGGTTTGCGCAACTTTCCAGCCGGCGATCAAAAGCCATTGCGTATCTTCCGCGGCACCGGAAAGATCCCAATCCGGCCTGACCTCATCAGAAACCTGATGGTAGTCCTTTTCCGAAAAATTGTTCCATTTTGCCTCGCCGAAATCCTTTGGTTTGCCGGCGTAAGTATTGCCGCTGAACGGAAAGATCGCCGGAATACCAACTTTTGCAAACTGGGACTGGTCCGAGCCGTAATAGAGTCCGCCGTCTCCAAGCGATTCTCTCAAGAAAACTCTTTTCTGCATCGCCGCCGCTGCTTCTTCGAGCGTTTCGTCAAGCGTCGATAGCCCATAGTTTGCAGAAAGTACATCCGCCGTGCGTCCCCACGCATTTCCGCCGTCGAGGTTAATGTTTGTCACGGTTTCGGCTATTGGAAACAAGGGATTCTCGGCGTAATACCGTGCCCCTAGATAGCCTTTTTCTTCGGACGTGGTCGCGATAAAAAGTATCGAGCGCCTCGGTTTTTTCGGCAGCGTCGCGAAGCCCTTTGCAACTTCCAACAGCATCGCCGTGCCAATGGCGTTGTCGATTGCCCCGTTGTATATTTGGTCGCCCTTAAGCTTTCGATCACGTCCAAGATGATCCCAGTGTGCTGAATAGATCACATATTCATTCTTTAGCACGGCGTCACTTCCTTCTACGCGGGCGACGACATTTCGACTTACGACATTGCGAAGCCTGCTTCTAACCGTTATCTGCGCACGTGTTTCCGTTTCGACAGCGCTAAAGCCCGCTTGCCCAGCGGT
The DNA here is from genome assembly GCA_020853255.1 of Acidobacteriota bacterium. The sequence continues at coordinate 2,107 of JADYZI010000387.1, read as the reverse complement.
GGCTGCAAGTTTTTCAAAATCCTGACCACTCGCCGAAAAGATCCGCTTCGCGGCTTTGAGTGTCATAAGACCCGATATCACCGTTTGCGTTCGGTGATTCCTCGGCTTGACGGCAAAGCCTTCCATTTTGGCAAACGTCTGAAACAATGAATAAGTATTCGACTTTGACGGATCATAAACGACAAGAATTCCCGCCGCACCTTTTTGTTCAGCAATATCAAACTTGAACTCTCGCGTCGCGTAATATGTCCTGGTTTCGCCACGAAATAGTGAGGGATCGACCTTTTTCGGATCGTTCTTGTCCGGTATCATTGGCTCTCCGGCCAGGACGATCACCAACTTGCCGCGGACATCAATTCCTCTATAGTCGTCCCAGCCGTACTGCGGAGCGACAATGCCGTAACCGGCAAACACGATCGGAGCGCCTTTCACCGAGGCAAGCGTTTTGAGCGCCGGGTAATCGTGAACAAAATCATCGAGATATGCGAAGGGAACGCTTTTTCCGCCGACGGACAGATCGATCTTCGGCGTGGTCTTATAGCCGACAAGCGGGACATTCTGAACATACGTCCCATTCGGATTTCCCGGTGCCGCGTCTACGGCTTTGAACTGCTCGATCAGGTACTTTACGGTAAGATCTTCGCCGCGAGTTCCAGGCGCACGGCCTTCGAATTCGTCTGACGCTAGCGTCTTGACATGGGACAAGATCGCCGGGCCGTTGACTGTGTCAAGAGCCGATCGAAGATCAGGCGTGATCGAATCAGACCGGCGATCCTGTGCGACCAACAAAATAGTGCCGAAGCTGATCGCAAAGACTAAGACGGCTCCAATAAGCGGTCTAAACGACATAAAGATCAGCACAATGCGAATCCGGCATCAAGCGCCCCGATCAATTCGTCGACATTATCTTTTGTCGAATTGAGCATCATACCGGTGCGGATAACGTTGCCGTAGAGACCGCCTTTGCCGATGAGCACGCCTCGACGCTTCGTCTCTTCGAAAACCTTGAGAACCGCATCAGCCGCGGGCTCCTTCGTTTCGCGGTCTTTGACGAGTTCGATGCCCTGCATCAACCCGCGGCCGCGAACATCACCGATGATCGAGTGCTTTTCTTTGAGTTCTTCGAGGCGTCCGCGGAAATAGTCGCCGACGACACGAGTGTTCGTAAGAAGGTCGTTCTGTTCGATGAACTTGATCACGGCAAGGCCGGCGGTCATCGAAACCGGATTGCCGCCGAATGTCGCAAAGGTAAGGCCCGGGAATTTATCGGCAACTTCGGGCGTCGCGATCGTCCAACCTATGGGGACGCCGTTGCCCATTCCTTTTGCAGACGTGATGATGTCCGGTTTCACACCTGTATGCTCGATACCGAACCACTTGTCGCCGGTGCGTCCCCAAGCGGTCTGCACCTCGTCGGCGATGAAGAGGCCGCCGTGCTTGCGCGTGATCTCCTCGACACGTTCGAAGTAGCCGTCGGGCGGCACGATAAATCCACCGACGCCCATGATCGGCTCGGCCATAAAGGCTGCGATCTCGCCGGTCGTCGTAGTTTCGATCACGTCCCTGACATCTTCTGCACAGGCGGCGCCGCAGTTATCGGGCGTCATCTTCCAAGGGCAGCGATAACAATACGGTGCACGAGCGTGCACAATGCCCGCAACCTGAGCCGGCAGCGGCCTCCAGCTTGAATGTCCCGCGGATGAGAGTGCCGTCGCACTACGGCCCGAATAGCTGTGCCGGAGCACGACGATCTCGTGTCGTCCCGTCGCGAGCTTTGCCGCCATTTGCGCCGTATCGTCAGCCTCTGTGCCGCTCGAGGTGAAAAAGGATTTCTTTAGATCGCCCGGCGTTATCTCGGCGAGTTTTTCCGCAAGATCTGATTGCGGTGCATTCGCATACAACGCCGAGGTGTGCTGGAGTTCATTCGTTTGCGAGATGATCGCCGCATTAACGTCAGGGTTCGCGTGCCCGACGCTGACTGTCAGCACGCCGCCGAAAGCATCAAGATAACGATTGCCATCCGCGTCCCAAACATACTCACCCTCGCCCTTAACTAAAGCTATCGGCTCCTTGTAATACATTGCGACCGCCGGAAAAAGGAATTCGC
>JADYZI010000386.1 GCA_020853255.1 Acidobacteriota bacterium | reverse complement strand
TTGCGATCACTTTCTCGCTCGCCTCGTTCGATTGGGTAATGTCGCTGGAACCGATGTTCTTCAGCACGATCTTCGGCTTTTATATGATCGCGGGCACACTGACCAGCAGTGCCGCCGCGATAACCATCCTCGTCATACTACTAAAGAAACGCGGGTTTCTGCCCGAAGTTGGCGACAAGCATATGCACATGCTTGGCCAGATCGTGATGGGATTTGCGACCTTCTGGGCCTATATCTGGATCTCACAATACCTTCTGATCTACTACGCAAATCTGCCGGAAGAGACGATCTACTATTATCGACGCACATCAACGAACGGCTGGATGACGGTCTTTATCGTCAATCTTTTCCTGAATTGGGTCATCCCGTTCGTCATGCTGTTGCCGCGGCAGGTAAAAATGAATTCGACGTGGATGCTGACCGCGTGCGGAATCGCCCTTGCCGGACATTGGCTTGATCTTTATGCAATGATCTTTCCGGCATTTTTCGGCAGCCCGATGATAGGTTTTGCGGATGTCGCGATGACGCTAGGGTTTATCGGCCTGTTCCTGATCGTGTTTGTCCGCAACCTGAACGTGGAAAAACTGATACCGCGCAATGACCCGTATCTTGAAGAAAGCCTCGGCCGCGAAGGACTTCATTTGGCGTACTCCCAAAGATCCGCACCGAGAGCGCTTAACGAAGTATGAACTCCGCCGGCAGATCAGCGATCCGGGACAATGAGTCTATCGCAAGTCAGGCCGTTCAGTTATTGAAATATCGTCGAGTGAGAGGTCCCCGAAAATGGGGCAAGGCGAGGCGGAGCAGGAGGGCCGCTGTAGTGAGAAGAGTACGACCGAAAGGTCAGGTGCGGTAAAGGTGATGGACCGCTGTTCCCATTTTCCACCGGTACCGGAGAGCGACTCGGAGATTCCGAGGCTTTCGCCAGAAATCGGATCCGAAATAACGATCGCCGGCAATCCGGCGGAAACTACGTCGCCCGCCATGACAAAGAAAGACAGCATGTATTTCCGGCCGGGTTCAACGTACACGTATTGAGACAGAATAGGGCGCCCGATCTCGACATTTCCGGCGAACCGAACATTGATCGCATTCTCGCCAGAGTTTACATTGTCACGGTCGCGGGCAACGGCGATCGCCGACATTTTCTGATCGATCTGCCAGCCTAGGCCGCTCGGGTCGCTTTCCGAGATCAGCTCGAAACCGCCGTCGAAAAGAGGCAAATTCGTTTGGGCAGAATCCTGCCCTTGCCTCGAACGCCAGACATCGCGGGCTATCTGAAATTCCTGCTTGTGAAGAAGGTATCTGATAAATTCGTTCTTTTGAACCGGCGATAGCTCGCCGCTCATCAGGTATTCGCGGACCGAATCGGTCATGTAATGGTATTTGATCAGGTATCGGGCAAGAGAGCGCTTCGCTTCCGGAGACACCGGACGCATTGCTGCCTCGATCGCCTCGGCATCGTCGAATTTCTTTCTCGCAAGGCGCTGAATTACAGGCTCCAGATCGGGATCAAGCTCGGCCGCCCTGCTCAGATTCTCGAACGCCTCCTCATCACGGCCTGTATCAAGCATCAGCATTCCGAGGTAGTGGCGCGGCCTGCTGTAATTGGGAGCAAGTTCGATCGCCCGGTTGTAGGCCGTCTCGGCAATTCCAAATTCGCCCATCTGCTGGCGGGCATAGCCTATCCCAAGCCACAGCACATAATCCTGCTTGCTTAGCTCCGCCGCACGCTCAAATTCCCCAGCCGCCAATGGATAGTCCTTGTTGCGCATGGCGACCTCGGCAGCGGTTCTATGTGCAACTGTGCTCGTTGGGCTGTAGGATATTGTTTTGCCCGCGTCGTCCGCCGAGCCGGAGTCGAACGCCAACGCGGAATAGTAATTAGACAGCCCTTCGTGGTACGAAATAAAAAGGAGAAACGCGAGAAACCCTGCGTACACCACGGCTTGCACTGCACTTTTAAGTTTTGGCTGTAAACTCCGACCTGGCATTAACTTTCCGACCCTCGTGGATGCCTGTGACCATTGAACTACACGTATCGTTGTGCTCTTTGTGTCTTCAACTTTGCGATCTTTTTGGTAAGAGAGACCTTAACACAAAGGCGAAAAACTGCGGACACAAATGCCGCAAATACGAGATCTGCAAAAATCTACTTGCAAATTATCTGTTCCAGGCCATTAGTATATTTTTTCTTTTTGCTTAGTGCCCCGTTCCAATTCGTACATCATCCGACGGATCCCGGTTCGCGAATCTTCACAATCGAGCAATGCGTTCGCCTTCTTGTAAAATGCAAGTGCGGCCGCGGGATCATCTTTAATTTCGGCACAAGCTCCAAGAAAATAGTACGAGCTTTCGTTCGGCCCATTCGTTGCAAGGATCTCCTTGAACACTGCTTCGCATTTATCCAATTCGTCGAGGTGATAAAAGATGCGGCCAAACGAGTATTGCAAATGAGAACTGTTTGGCGGCCTCGTGACCGAGTCGAGAAGGGCCACAAGACGCTCGGCGTTTGTTACGCCCGGGCCATCGGCGATCTTTGCCAGAGTAACATCGTGAAAAAATGCAAACTCCGCATCGCGTTCCGAGTCGATCGCCGCGATAAACGCGTTCACAAATCGATCAGCTGTTTTGCGGTCGAGAACCGGTCGCTTAAGGACACAAGCGCTCCGAACCAAGAGCCGGACAAAGCCGCGGTCAAACGGCTTGCCGGACGCTGTTCTGAAAGCACCGCATTCCGCGACAAAACCGCGCCGCGAACGCCTCGGATCAGCATTGCGGGCCATGGCATCTTTGTATGCCTTGATCGAATCGATCGTCGAGCCTTTGCGCGAAAGTGCCTCCGCGAGGATCAGATAGGCCGACGCGTTTTCCGCATCGACTTCCCTGGCCTTTCGTGAAAAGGCGATCGCATTGTCATGATCGCCCGCCGCCAGAGCAAGTTGAGCGAGGCCGATCAAAGCGGCCGGTTGTTCAGAGTCGATCGCGATCGATAGATCAAAATGCTTCTTTGCAAGTTCAATCTCACCAAGCTGGCAAAAGGTATCGCCCAGGAGGTTAAGGACCGTGCAGTTATTTGGGCCGAGCAGAAGTGCCCGGCGCAGATATTCGACCGCGAGATCATGATCGCCGCGGGCCGCCAATACTCGCCCGTGAGCAAGCAGGACGCTAAGGAGGTCAGCACGCAGCATCAATGCCGCCGTGCTTGATCCATAGGCTTCGTCAACTCGGCCGGCCATTGCGAGGATCGTCGCTTTGGCCGCAAGAAGTTCGGCTGTCGGGCCCGGCGAAGCGATAGCCGTGTCAAGCAGCGCGACCGCCGGTGTAAACGAACCGATCTCGGCAAGCGACATCGCGACGACTTTAGGATCAGGCCCGATCTCAGTTTCCCTTTCCGTTGCGGCCAGCCCGGCTCCAAAGCATTGTTCCGCGATCCGCAAAAGTTCGCGTTCGATCTCGCGAAGGTCCGCCGGCCGTTCCGCAGGCCATTTTGACAGGCATCGTCTGACCAGTTCTACAAGGGATCGCGGCAACCCGAGTGCATCTAGCTTCTCATATGGCGGCTCCATCGAACGGTGGAGTTCGATCAGGCCGTTCTTTGACGCATGCGTGAAAGGCCGCTCACTGGACAGCATTTCGAATAACGTTACTCCCAGGGCATAAACATCTGCACGGCTTCGGTCGGGAGAAACGCCGTCAAACATTTCGGGCGCCATGTACGATGCCGTTCCGCCCCAACCACGCGATGTCGCTTCGGTCACGACGCCACCCAGATCGGCAGTCAGGCCGCTTTCGAACCTCCCAAGGCCGTCGGCGGCAGCCATTCCAAAATCACCTAACTTCAGGCCGCCGTCGCGGGTCAGCATGCAATTTCCCGGCTTCACGTCGCCGTGAACAAAACCAGGCAAAACGTCGCGGGCATAACTCAATGCACGGCAGATCTGCGCAGCAAAAATGACTGCTTCGCCGGGACCGATCGGTTCCCGTTTCAGCCGAAGATCAAGGCTTTCATCGGGGAGGAATTCTGTTAGAAGGTAAAAGCGGCCGCGGTGGTGAAACGCGGCAAAAGTGGTTACAAGATTGGGATGTGCGCCCAGACGGAGGAGAATAGCGGCTTCGGTCGAGAGCTTGTGGTTTCTGGCCTGTTCGTCTCCGGGTAAGGCACGATTTTCTTTGAGACAATACGGTTTTACCCCATCCAGATCAATTACCGAATATGCGTTCGAAAAACCCCCGCTGCGAACGCCAAAAATTTGGAGCCGCAACCTGGTCCCGTCGGGCCGATAAATGTTGAGCTGCTGCCCGGTTCGCAGCCTCGCGCCTTCGGCCGGTGCTTTTTCGGTTGAGGTCAGCGTCCGGATCAGCTCATCGTTACCCGCAATGGAGCGGAACTGTCGGCCTTTATCGGAAACCCAGCCATACAACTTTCCGACCCTTATTCCCAGTTTGTCGGTCGCCAAGCGCAATCGTTCTCGGCGGTCATCTGAGAAAAAAACGGGAGAAAGCAGTTCCATGACGCAAAAAACGGCGGCCTATTATCAATGCCCGTTGGGGCGATAATGAGAATGCCGCGGCTTGTGATGATTATGATGCGACCGCGTATGACGCCGCCCGGTCGAGCATCCGTTCCCGTGCGAGTTCGGGCTGTAATTCGGGTTTGGCTGCGGCGGGCCCGAGTAACTTGAATAGCTCTGGCTGGCGCTAGAGGTATTGTGCTGGCCGCCGCCATTGTGCCCGCCGCCGCCGCCGTTGTGCCCGCCTCCACCACCATTATGGCCGCCGCCGTAATGGCCGCCTCCTCCGCCGCCGGCATTGACGGTGATGAATTTTCCAAGGATCCCTTTCGAACCCGGTACGGTCAAGATCATGAAAACAAAGACAGTAGTAACTGCCAGCCGCCACTTGCGTTTAACGATCTCTAAGAACCATTTCATAACGAGCCACCTCACTTAAG
>JADYZI010000385.1 GCA_020853255.1 Acidobacteriota bacterium | reverse complement strand
TGACCTTTGCTCCTTTGCCGATCGCATACTCGATCGTCGGCAGAGCACCGCGAATGCGCGTATCGTCCTCGATCACACCGTTTTTGATCGGGACATTAAAATCCACTCGGATGAACAACCGCTTACCGGCGATATCAACGTCTTTAATGGTCTTTTTGCTCATAACTTTATTTGAGATCGTTACGGCCAGTATATCGAATTTTGCAAACCGGGGAGAACAGGCCCCGTGCCAATACTACTGTCCCGACTTATAGCAATGCCGAAGCCGCATCAAAGAAAAGCGGCCCGCGGCATCAAGCCGTTGAGCCGCCAGAGAGATCGCAGCGATCAAGGTTATTTCAGCCCGACCTGTGATTTATATTTTAGCTTGCCGTTCTGAAATGTGACGATGATCGCACTGTAATCCTTGCCCGACCACTTATAAACGGTAAACGTAAGCCCTCCGCCGGAACTGCTGCTCAACTCTTCGCCGGGCCCGCCGAGCACGCCCTCGACCTCGTCCTTGCTCATATCTGTCTTGAGCTGGTTATAGCTGTCCATCGAAATGGAACCCTTCGACGCCGGACGCGGTGTCCGTGATGGGACTGAGTCATTCGTCGAGCCATTCGCCGGCGGCGGCGGAGGAGGAGCCGAGTCCTTTTTTGTGAATTTATCGAGTTGCGGACACGCACACCCGAGGACGACGAAAATGAGTATTGCCGCGACCAGATTTATCGAGTTTTTCATACGTGAAAATTATCAAGCAAGCTACCAGCCAAATGGATCATAACCCTTTGGCCGCAATAAACTTGACCAGATCACGGACGCGGCACGAGTAGCCCCATTCGTTGTCATACCACGCAAGTACCTTAACGGCCGTACCACCAATTACCTTTGTGTTTTCAGCATCGACGATAGACGAATTCGGGTTGCCGCGATAGTCCATCGAGACCAGCGGTTCCTCTGAAAACGCCAAAATTCCCTTTAGTTCCTCATTTGCAGCGTCTTTCAGAACACGATTCACCTCCTCAGTGGAAGTTGCCTTTTCGACGTTTATCACAACATCGACCAAAGAAACATTGGGTGTTGGGACGCGGACCGAAATGCCGTCAAATTTACCCTTTAGCTCCGGAATTACAAGCGCCACCGCCTTTGCTGCACCGGTTGAGGTCGGGATCATTGAAAGAGCCGCGGCACGCGCACGCCGAAGGTCTTTATGCGGCAGATCGAGTAGATGCTGATCATTCGTGTAGCTGTGGATGGTATTCATCAACGCGTTCACAATGCCAAACTTATCATGGATGACCTTGGCAACCGGAGCCAGGCAGTTTGTCGTGCATGAGGCGTTCGATATGATGTTGTGGGCAGCCGGATCATACATTCCCTCGTTTACACCAAGCACGATCGTCACGTCTTCGCCTTTTGCGGGTGCCGAAATAATTACTTTCTTAACGCCGCCTCTAAGGTGTTTTGCAGCATCTTCGGCTTTGGTAAACCGGCCTGTTGATTCTATAACGACCTCGGCACCCACCGATGCCCAATCGATCGCCGCAGGGTCCTTTTCACTGAACACCTTGAACGAATCGCCGTTCACATTTATGACGTCACCATCGGCGGAGATCTCCTGGTCCAGGTTGCCCATGACCGAGTCATATTTAAGTAGATGCGCGAGCGTTTTTGTATCGGTCAGATCGTTGACGGCCACAAAATCTATATCCTTATCGCCGAGCGCTGTACGCATTACGTTTCGCCCGATCCGACCAAATCCGTTGATGCCTACTTTGATACCCATTATTAATAATATCCTCCGTAAGAATTTGTTTTGTAAAACTTAAACGATAGCCTACTTTAAGGCCAACTTCAATCGCATTGGGGGCCGCCGGTAGAGTTCTGGAGCATTGACGTGTAAAATCTTACGATCGTGGTTATAGGCTGCGTATGTCCGGACAAGGTGATACCGTGGCGACACATGCTGCCTAACGCGGTTCCGGGCCCGAACTCAATCGTCAAAGCGGGCAAATTGTTGAAACAAAGCAAAAAATATTGACGTAGTACCCGTTTGAGTTTTTAGCGGTCAAAATTATTCGCAGGCTGAATCTTGGAGCAATCCTATACATGAATCGTCGTCGTTACCCGAAAGGGATCATTGCGTTGTTGTTTTCGATACTGCTTTACACAGCAGGCGGGGCGGGCGCACAAACGGAACAGATAGCCAAAACGGCCTTCGATCCGACGGAAAAGCGAACCGTGGCCGAGCCTGCGCCGGCCAGCGCGGATAGCTTTGGGGCCAGAGGCGGGCTTGCCCGCGTCGGTGTTCAGACCGCCAGCCCGGTCCCGCTGACACTGGATGAGGCGATCCGCCGGGCCCTGACCAATAACAACACGATCGAGATCGCCCGTGACGATGTTCGGATACAGGAAACATCAATTCGGGCCCTGCTCGGCGCTTATGATCCGGTATTTACGGTGACGCCGACTTTCACGCGAAACTCTCGGACCGGCAGCGCTGCGACGCGGGACTTCACGGCAAACGCAAGCATGCAGCATTCGATCAGGGCGGGCGGCGGCAATTATCAGGTCTTTCTCAATAATACTCGTACGGAAAATGCGTTCTCGCAGTCGCAGGTTACTTCGGGCGCCGTTAGCGGGACGAGCGCAATCTATTCAACAAACCTTGGCGTTCGTTACACGCAGCCGTTGTTCCGCAATTTAAAGATAGACAATACACGTCGAAATCTTAGAATAGCCCGGCGGGTGCTCGAGCAGACCGATGCTGATTTTCGACGCCAAACAGTTGAGATCATCGCCCAGGTGCAGCGCGCCTATTGGGACCTCGTGTTCAATCTTCGTGACCAGCAGAACCGTGTCGAAAACCTTAATCTTGCGAAAGAGAATCTTCGTCAGGTAGAGGCAAAGATCACCGAAGGCGCCGCGGCGCCGCTGGCCCGAGCCGAGGTCGAAACCGAACTTGCCAACCGGGAGGGCGATGTCCTCCAGGCGACTGAGCAAGTCGCCCGTACTGAAAACACCTTGAAGCAACTAATCCTCAAGGACGCGACCTCTGCCGAATGGACAATGAGCTTTGTCCCGACCGACAAGCCGGCATTCACATTGACCCCAGTGAGTATGGACGCAGCCATCAAGGACGCGATGGACAATCGGTTTGAGCTTCGACGGTTAAAACTGGCAAGGGACATAAATGAAGTGGATGTTGCCTTTTTCAAAAACCAGACAAAGCCGCAGATCGACTTCAATACAACAGTTTCATTGGACGGATTGTCATTAGGAAGTGCGTCAACAGATGCTGTGCTGGTTCCGCAATTTCTTGGTAATGATAATATTCTGCGCGAGAAACTGAACCTGCTTCTGCCGGCCGGCCAGCAGATCGATCAAAGATTTACGTCAGTGCCCGGATCGCCGTCATATCTGGTCGGCGGTTTTAATCGTTCGTTTGCTAACCTGTTTCGTTCGGATGCTCCGAATTATTCGTTTGGCGTGACGCTTTCGTTCCCGCTTCGCAATCGTACGGCGAAAGCGAATTTGGCGGGTGCTCAAATAACGCAGCATCAGATCGATTCGCAGATCCGCTCCCAAGAGCAGACAGTGATCGTCGAGGTCAGGAACGCGGTCCAGGCCCTGGAGACAGCGCGTCAACGCGTTCTGACAGCCCGCCGTGCCCGTGAGGCCGCGGAGAAGCAGCTTGAGGGTGAGCGTCAGCTATACGATGCCGGCCGTTCCACCACGTTTTTGCTGTTCCAACGCGAGAACGCACTGACCGCCGCAAGAAACTCGGAGATACGTGCCGAGACCGATTACAACAAGGCCCTGGCGGAACTGCAGCGAACGACATCGACGACCTTCGAAATGAACAATATCGTCGTGGAATCGCCTACTAACGATAAATAGTCTCAAATGCGAAGGATTTCTTTTCGTGGCCTTCGTGTCTGCATTTCGGGTGCTTCGTGGTAATGGGCAAATGCCCTGACCACGAAGTCCACGAAAAATACGGAAACGAAACTCACGAAAATAAACGCAATTTTCCGCTTCTGCTTTTGTCAAATTTGAACTGCTCTCGTTCGCGGACTTTCGGATTTTGTTAGACTCTGCGACAATCTTCCGCGTGAAGATCTCGGCCGTTATCATTGCTTTCAACGAAGAAAAGAACATTGCCGACGCTATCAAAAGTGTCGACTGGACGGATGAGGTGCTTGTCGTCGATTCCAGAAGCGAGGACGACACCCGAACGATCGCCTCGGCATTGGGAGCACGGGTGATCGAACGTGAATGGCCCGGATTTGCGGCTCAGAAGCAGTTCGCAACAGATTCAGCGCGAAACGACCGCATCCTTAGCTTGGATGCTGATGAAAGGGTTTCGCCTGAACTCCGCGATGAGATATTGGGCCTTACCGAACATGCGGACGGTTACCGCATTCCGCGCCTCTCGTATTACATGGGCCGGCCCATTCGCCACGGAGGTTGGCATCCCGACAAACAGCTTCGCCTGTTTGACCGGCAGCACGGCCGTTGGAAAGATAGAAAGATCCACGAGTCTGTTGAGATGCAGGCAGGAGCAAGTGTTACCGACCTGCGCGGCGAAATACTCCATTACAGCGTTGAGAATGCTGAACATCATCACAGAATGATAGGTGAGCGTTACGCTCCCCTTGCCGCTGAACAAATGTTCGTTGACGGCCGAAGGACCTCACCGCTGCGGATCGCGATGGCCGGGCCTTCGGCGTTTGCAAGATCATATATTCTTAAAGGCGGCTTTCTCGACGGCCTGCCCGGCTTTGTTATAGCCCGGTTCGCCGCACAGCACGCGTTTCTGAAGCATCTGATACTGTTGGAAATGCAGGGTCGGGTTAAAACTCGTTCCTGAACAACGCGTAAGGCCACCTGAAGTTTTCACGTCCATCGTTACAACCCGTGAACATCGTTTAACATCAAATCTTTCAGTTCAATTCAATTTAGGCTATATTTGAATTTAAGCGGACCGCAACTTTCCGAAAAGGACGATCTATGAAAGCCTCACTTCTGCTTTTTTCGTTAATTCTCATGACGGCTGCTGGTGCATATGGCCAGAAGGGCATTGATACCCAAACGCAGAAGATAAAGGACCAGACAAACAAGGCCACCTCGCGGAGCAGCGACGCCACCCGCTCGTTTGATTGGGGAAAGGGAAAAACGCACGTTCGCGACCGGCTGCCGAATCCGTACAAGCTTAGTTCAAGGCGTGATGTTCTGATCGAAACAATATCAAATGTTCTAAGAGATCGAAAGATGATCATCGATGAAGCATCGTCCAGGCTTAGAGAGGGCATCATCGTTACCCAGCCGTACGTCTTTGCCAAGGGAACGGTCGTGACACAGACGGAGTTGAGAAGGTACGGCGTGCTTGAGTTTGCGGATAATGCTTGGTCGAAGGGCAGATATGTCCTGACGATCGAAGTCCAGGCGATCGACGGAATACGGAACAATGTCCTTGTCAACGCAAAGGTCGAAGGCCTTGCGGGTGCGGGGCTCGGCTCAGAATGGACGACCGTTCCGAGTTCGGGCCAGGCGGAGGAAGAATTTCTTGTAAAATTGGCCGAGGCAGTGACGGGTGTTTCGCCTGACGATCCGGAACCGACGGATAATTAATTGTTTCCATGTTTAGTTTGACCACCTATTCATTTTTGCAAATTTTCCGTACAACACTTTGCGTGGTGGTGATCAGTGTCTGCTCCGCGATCTGTGTGATCGGGCAGCAGGCGGATAATAATAGCGTTCTCGGCCCAAATCGCGATGATAGCGAACAGCCGCGATCCGTCAAGGACTTTCTCGCCAAACAGCGCGCCGAGAAGGCAAAAAAGGAGCACGAAGAACTTCTGCAGCGCGGCGACGAGCTGCTTCAGCTTACCGGACAGCTTGAAACGGCATACGAACAGAACAAGAATTTGACATCCGCTGACCGGAACAAGCTTGTAACAGTAGAAAAGCTTGCTGAAAAGATACGAAAGAGTATGGGCGGGGATGACGACGACGACAAGGCCGAGAGCGTGGTAAAGAATGAGCCGGTCGAGGATGTCGCGGACGCTGTCGTCAACCTGAAGGAAATGGCAGTCAAACTTGTGGATGAGCTAAAGAGAACATCACGGTTCGGTATTTCCGCCGTAGCGATCCAAACTTCTAACTCGGTTCTAAAACTGGCTCGGTTCCTAAGGCTGAAAAGATGATCCCGCCCATTCCGCGCTCCGCGCGCTCATTCCTCGTTTCCGTATTCCTATTGGTATTGGCGTTCGCTCCCGCCGTGCTTGGCCAGAACGACGACTCGGTGATCAAGGTGGATTCGGCCACCGTCGTTCTGAACGCTACGATACTCGATGCTAACGGCAGCGTTGTTTCGGGACTCCGACGCGAGCAGTTCAGTGTCTTTGAAAACGGCCGCAAGCAAGATGTCACGTATTTTTCGGCGGCTGAAACTCCGTTTGCCGCGGTCATTGTGATAGATACATCTGGGAGCATGGAATCGCGCCTCAGCATGGCCCGCTCGGCCGCTATAACCTTTCTAGACGGCCTTCGGGTGGATGACAACGTTGCGGTTTATCGCTTTGCGTCCAAGGTTGAGATAGTGCAGGAATTTTCCGGTAGCCGCGATATCTCAGAGAGTATTTTTGATGTAAAGGCAGACGGAATGACCGCCCTGAATGATGCGATCTTCAAAGCAGCCGAAGAGCTTAAGGCCCGGCCTGAGAAGCGCAGGGCCGTGATCGTTATCTCAGACGGCGCTGATAATATCAGCGGCAGGTCCGCCGGCCGGGCACTTAAGGCCGCTCTCGAAGCTCAAGCCTTGATCTACACCGTCGACATGTCGAGCGCTGACACGAGTGGAAAAGATCGAATGCAGAATCAAGGTGTGCTCAAAGACTTTGCTGAAAAAAGCGGCGGCCGCTTTATTGCGGCCGAGGGCGGGCCGGCACTTCGTTTGGGGCTAAAGGGTATTGTTGACGAACTTGGTATCCAATATACACTTGGCTACGAGCCTTCGGATCAGGAAAAGGACGGCAAATGGCGGGCTATCGAATTGAGGGTCGCTAAGCCAAAATTGACGATCCGGACACGGAAAGGTTATACGGCCGGAAAGTAGCGACTTCCGGCCGGATTAAGACATCACTTTCTAATAGCCGATCATTCATCGTCATCATCATCGGAAAGCACGAATGTCAGGATCATTGTAACCCTGTAGTCGGTAACGTTCCCGTTCTCGATCTCGACCTTCTGCTCCTTTACCCATGCCGAACGAATGTTGTTTATAGTTTTCGACGCCCGCTGGATCCCGGATTTGATCGCATCCTCGAAACCGGATGCGGATGAAGACGTTATTTCAATATTTTTTGCAACAGCCATATAAGTTAACCTCCCAGTTTGTTTTCTGAATTTGATCAGTCAGCAGCCACACGGGTTGTCTGATTGCGTGCCCTGTCGTCAAAACGCTGCTTGGCCAACTCGATCAACTGGTCAAGCACATCCCCGAACGCGAGACCGCTTCCGGCCCACATTTTCGGGTAGCCTGAAGCTTCGGTCAATCCCGGCATCGTGTTTATCTCATTTATCAAAAGGCTGCCGGTGTCGCTGCGGAGAAAGAAATCGACGCGCGCAAGCCCCGAGCCATCGATCGCCTTAAAGGCGGCGATCGCCATTTGCTGAATTTTCGATGCAAGTTCGGCGGAAACTGGCGCCGGGACAACAAATTCGTTATTACCGGTACCGGAATATTTTTCCTGATAATCGAGAAAGGTTTTGGCCTTGTCTTTAATGATGTACTCGCCTGGAAGGCTGGCACTCGGATCGTCGTTGCCAAGGACCGCACACTCGATCTCGCGCATTTTCAGGCCTTCTTCGACAATTATCCTGCGGTCGTATCGGGCGGCGAGATCGATCGCGGCGATCAGTGTTTCGGCATCGTCCGCCCTTGATATGCCGACGGATGAGCCGAGATTTGCGGGCTTGACGAAACACGGATAGCCAAGGGTGCTCTCAACATTCTTTATTACCTGATCCCGATCTTGCTCCCATTCGCGGCGGAGAAACCACACGTATCGGCACATCGGCAGCCCGGCCTCGTGGAAAAGTGATTTCATCACCACTTTGTCCATCCCGCAGGCCGAAGCGAGCACGCCGCATCCTACATACGGTAGCCCAGCAAGATCGAGCAAGCCCTGGACCGTCCCGTCCTCACCGAAAGTGCCGTGGAGCACCGGCAGGACGACATCGAGATGCAGATCGGTGATGGCGTGCGAATTCGCGGTCGTTAATGTCAACCCATGTGACCGTGGATCACCGAAGATGCCAACATCCGAAACCTTATCAAATCCGGCAATATCCACAAGCGAGCGGGAATTTTCGGGCAACACGTCCAGGGAGGCTTGCGGAGACAGCCAGCGGCCGTCCTCAGAGATCGCGATCGGGATAACTTCATATTTCTCATGATCGATCGCGCTTGTCACATTCGCCGCCGAACGTACCGATATCTCGTGTTCGCCCGATCTTCCGCCGAAAACTAATCCTACTCTTTCTTTCATTCTTATCGTTGTCCCGAAGCAGGCCTAAAGTATTGTCTTGCCAAGGGCTGAAAGTATCAATTCGCAAGCAAGCTCGACAGTAATGTTGCTTTGGTCGAGCATTGGATTTACTTCGACAATCTCAAACGACCTCATTCCGCCGCGTTCGGCTATCACTTCGAGGGCAAGATGGGCCTCACGATATGTGGCACCGCCGCGAACGAGTGTTCCCGAACCCGGCGCGAACCGCGGGTCGATGACATCCACATCGAACGTCACCGCGTAACCGCCGGAGGCTTGTGAGGCGATATCGATCGCTTCGTTTACGCAGTCAAGCATGCCGCGTTTATCGATGTCACTCATCGTAAAGAAATGGCCTTCCAGCCCAAGTTCCCGAATTCGGCCTTTTTCGCCGTCGTCGAGGTCACGTGCACCAACATGGGCAAAATATCGCGGGTCAAGCTTGGGTGAAAACCCTCCCAGGCCAACTAGGTTTTCGTCACCGTACCCGAGAAGCGTTGCCAGGGGCATTCCATGGATATTGCCCGTTGGTGACGATGCCGGAGTATTGATATCGGCATGGGCGTCAAACCAGATCAGGCCAAACGAGTCGCCCCGGCCGCGGAAATATTTCGCCACGCCGGAGACCGAACCGATCGCAATAGAATGATCGCCTCCGAGAATAACCGGGATGCAACCGTCGGCGAGTCCGGTCGCGACGGCGTCAGCGAGATTGCTGCACGAGATCAAGGTTTCCTGAAGGTATTTGGGATTCGCACTCGCCAGGGCAGGTTCGGTCGGCCGAACTATATCGACGTTGCCTCGATCTTCCGCTTCATACCCTAGTTTGCGTATCGTATCGATGAGCCTGCCGCCGTGGAGGCCGGCAAGCCTTATCGCCTCAACACCAAGCTCGCTTCCCGGCTTTCCGGCGCCATAGCCGAGCGGGGCGCCAATGACGGCTACTTTTTTTAGCAAATCCGGTTTCTCCACTTTTGGTCCACTTAGATCTCACCAAATCCCGATGCAAAAAGTTCACAGACGGCTTCAAACGCGGCCGCTTCGTCTTCACCTTCAGCGGAAAGCAGCAGTACCGAGTTTACAGGCGCCGCAAGGGTCAGGACATCCAGCATCGACCTGGCGTCCGCTTCGGCGGCCGTGTCAGGCCTGCGTAGCCTTAGGCAAGATGTGTAGCATGCCGAGAGCTTGACCAGTTGGGCGGCCGCCCGCGCGTGAAGGCCCAACTGATTCACGATCGTCACCTTGCCTTCAAGCATCCTTTTTCAATTTCGCGGGCTCAAACAGAGACGCCGTGCGATAGATCGCCTGCTTTCCCTGCTCCTCGACCTCTTTTGCGATTTCGCTGAGGGTCGAATCTTCCGGGTGGGTCGCAAATTTAACGACCATAGGCAGATTTACGCCGGTCACGATCTCGACCTTCCCGTCCTCGAGGAACATAGCGGAAATATTGGTCGGTGTTCCGCCGAACATATCCGTCATCAACAGGACGCCCACATCCTGCGATACGCTGGCGATGGCCCGCTGGATCTCATCTTTTGCCGCTTCGACATTGTCGTGCCAGCCTATCGACACCGCAACAATGTTATCCAGATCGCCAATGACCGTTTCGGCCGCGGCCAGCAATTCGTTCGCCAACTGGCCGTGCGAAACGATCACCGCACCTACTTTATGCTTCGCCATGCCCACTCCATCCGGAACTTGTTGACCAAATAGTTCATTTTTGCATATCACGATGAACAACCGAAACGTTGTACCCGTCCTTCTTAAGTACATCACGGAGGGCGTTTGCGACCATCACCGACCGGTGCCTTCCGCCTGTACATCCTATTCCAAGCGTAAGATACGATTTTCCTTCCTTCTGATAGAACGGTAGAAGGTATTCAATTAGACCGGTGAACCGCGAAATCGTCTCCTGCACATCCTTGTGCTTGGTGAGATACCGGACGATCTTTGCGTTCTCACCGGTTAGGTCGCGGAGTGAAATTTCAAAATATGGATTCGGCAAATGACGAACATCGAACATCAGATCGACATCACGCGGATTACCGAATTTGTGCCCAAAACTCACTATCTGTACTTTCAGCGATCCTTCTTCCGCAGCATGGCTGAACTTCTGAATTAGTAAGCGCCGAAGTGTGTGAACCGTCAGGTCCGATGTGTCTATGATGAGATCTGCCATACCGCGAATGTGGCCCATGGCGCGGCGTTCAGACCGGATCGAAGGCAGCAGGCCTCGGCCCTTTTCGGCGGGATGAGGCCGGCGGGTCTCAGAAAACCTCCGGCGGAGTACATCGTCCGATGCCTCGAAGAAGATCACGTACGGCCGCGATTGCTCCATTGCCAGTTTCTCGAGTTCGGCCGGAAATTCCAGGAGAAAATGTCTTTCGCGGATATTTATTACCAGAGCGGCCTTCTCTATCGCCTGCTTATCTTCGTCGTCCGGGAGCATCAGGCGGGCGAAGGTTGAAAGCATGGTCAGCGGCAGGTTGTCCACGCAAAAATACCCTAGATCTTCGAATGCGTTCGTAGCCGAGCTCATTCCCGACCCGCTAAGACCGGTAATGATAACAAAGTTAGGTATAGTGGCAGCTTTGCGGAGATTCCCGCGGCCGCTATCGCTCTTTGGCTGTTTGGACCGTTTTGACGGCATACCTGGGCGAGATGACTAGACGTTTTGAGACACGATCAACCCGCGATCTAACGCATTCCTTCGTTTAGATTATTGTCGGCAAAGGCCGAAATAGATAACTTCCAAGTAGTCTCTTGCCAGACACATCTACTTCGCGCCCTTCGTGTCTTCAACTTGGCGGCCTTTGTGCGAAGAAACACGATCAACACAACGGCCGCAACGAGAAGGCACAAAGTTCGCAAAGGTACTTGCGACATGATCGATACCGTCCATTAGGGTTCGATCAGGCCGTAGTTTCCATCCTTTCTGCGATAGATGACGGAAACCAGATCGTTCTCAGAGTTACGGAAAACGAGAAAACCTTCGTCATGGCCGTCAAGGATCATCGTTGCCTCTTCGACAGTGACGGGCTTAACTTCGTAGCCTTTCGATGCGATCACACGTGCTCGATGCGGGGTCGGCGACACCTCGCCGCCGTCTGTCGCCACCGCGCTGATCGGCTTCCTTTTGTGTGATCGGTCAATGACCTTCTTTTTGACTTTCAGCGCCTGTTTCTCGATCTTTCCGGCCGTCTGCGCGATCGACTGGTACATATCGGCCGAACTAGCGGTTGCCGTGAGTACCTCATTCCGCCAATTCACGACCATTTCCGCTCGATGCCGTCCGCGCTCGACCTCAAGAATGACGTGAGCCTTCGAGGCCTTTCCGTCAAAGATATGTAAGATCTTTTGCAATTGTTCTTCCGCGTGGGATTTTAGGGCTGGTGTTACGTCGATGTGTCTGCCTGTGTATTCAAGTATCATACGCTTCCCCTAGTAGTTCGGTGCCTGATGCGGGCGGCCCGCGGCGGCATTAAATAACAGTCTTTCTTTCTCTCGAGCCTG
Source organism: Acidobacteriota bacterium (assembly GCA_020853255.1). The sequence continues at coordinate 8,882 of JADYZI010000385.1, read as the reverse complement.
CAATGTTCATTTGATCACGATATTTTGCGACGGTCCGCCGCGACAGCTTGACGCCTTCTTTGCCGAGGACCTTCGCGATCTGCTCATCGGTGAGCGGATTTTTTGTATCTTCCTCCTCAACTAATTTTTTGATCCTAAGCTTTAGGATGCGGGTCGAGACCTCTTCGCCGTCCTCGTTCATCATTCCTTCGCTAAAGAATCGTCGAAGCTCGATAACGCCTTGCGGCGAGTGCGCATATTTTCGATTGACGACCCGCGAAATAGTGGAAAGATGCATCCCGATCGCTTCAGCAACGTCCTTCAGCATCATTGGTTTTATGAATTCAACGCCCTTATCAAGAAATTCGGTCTGCCGCTGAACAATGCACTCGACGACACGATAGATCGTTTGCCGGCGATGCTCGATATTTCTAAGAAGATCGACGGCCGACCGCATCCGCTCTTTTATAAAGTCCTTGGTTTCCTTCGAAGTATCATTCTGGTCGAGCATCTGATGATATGTCGGGCTGATGCGAAGCCTGGGGCTGCCGTCGTCGGTAAAATAGATGAGATACTCGTCATCGACCTTTTCAATGTAAACCTCAGGAGCAACAAAGACCGGTTCCTCACCAGCGTAACGGCGGCCAGGAAAGGGATCAAGAGTTTTTATTATCTCGATCTCGGCTGCCAATTCATCAAGGCTGTGTCCCGTTTCCTTGGCAAGATGATTCAGCCTGTGCGGCTGCAGATCTTCAAAGTGATCTCGAATAAGATCGGCGGCGATCGTATTTCCTTCTCCTATTGCCTCCAACTGTACAAGCAGGCACTCCTTGACATCGACCGCGCCACAGCCGACCGGGTCAAGGTTCATCACGACATGGTGTGCGGCCTGGACCGTTTCCGGCTTGCACGAGAGCATTTCCGCGATATCGGCAGGCAGAATGGTCAGCCGTCCGTCCTCATCCAAGTTGCCGATGATAAAGATCGCGACCTTCTCAACACTGTCGCTTATCTCCTGCAGATTAAGCTGCCACTCAAGATGTTCGGAAAGGGTTTCAGTATGCGAAAGGAATTGTTCGAAGCTCGGGGCGTCGTCCTTATATTCGAATTCCTGCGTCTTGTATCCGGGATCGAGATAATCCTGAAATTCCCTTCCAAAATCTATCTCTTCGAATGAATCCGACGATTCGTCCGAGCCGGCCTCGTCGGGCCCTTCGGCTTCGGCCGACTGGCCCGTTCCGTTTTCAGAAAACTCACTCAGGCTGCCGCTTATCGGCTCACCAACATCTACGACCGAACCCGATTCCGCAGTCGCTTCGTGGCCGTTGCCTGTTTCGTCAAAATCGCCGCCGGAATTTTGGTCAAGAATATTGTCCGCGATCTCATGGACCTCATCGCCCGATTGGACCTCTTCGAGCATTGGGTTTCCCTCCATCTCCTGCTCGATCAGCTCAGACAACTCAAGCGAGGTCATTTGGAGCATCTCGATCCTCTGCCGCAGTTGCGGCGTAAGGATCATTCGCTGCTGAAGATTAGTTGTGAGTCTAAGCGAGGACATTGCTTGTATTTACCGGCCCTGGACAATGAGGTTAGATGCTCACGGCCCAATATTTACTCATTCAGATTATACGAATTTTTCGACAGAAAAGGAAAAGACTTCTATCTTGACGCTCTAGACGGACAGGCCGTGGGATGGACGCATTGGGGTCCATTTGCTGCACGGGGCGACTTTCAGCCCGCATAGTGTAAGATTGAGTAAAACCGACCATGATGAAACGGCTCCTAATTGTTGACGATGAGCCAAACCTCCTGGCCGCGATCGCCGCGGTCCTACGCGGTGAAGGCTTTGATGTAACGACGGCCCGAAACGGACGCGACGCGATGCTGCAGATCGCCCGGGCTGTTCCAGACCTGATCGTCAGCGACGTTCGCATGCCGATAATGGACGGCTTCACGCTGGCGAGAAAACTTCGCTCTGCCCCTCATACGAAATTGATACCGGTCGTTTTTCTAACAGCAAAGGATGAGACGCGAGACCGCATCGAAGGATTTCGGTCCGGCGTGGATGTGTATCTTGCAAAACCGTTCGAACCGGATGAACTCGTCGCGGTCATCAATGGGATACTTGACCGCGTCGAGAACATTCGCTCCGCGATCACAACCCTGGTCGGCGACCCAGTTCCCGAACCGGCAGCCTTTACGCGGGATGAAGCTCTCACAGAAGCGGAATGGCGTGTCGCGGAGGAACTGGCAAAAGGCCTTAGCAACAAGGAGATCGCGGCCCATCTTTATCTCAGTATCCGAACGGTCGAGAATCATGTCAGCCGGATCCTCGGCAAAAAAGGTTTGTCCAATCGCGTCGAGATCGCCCGTCTGGTCCTTTCGACAAAGCGCGATAAAGCCTAGCGTGAACGTTTCCGATCATTTTGAGTAGAATCACTTATCCACATAGGTATTTACCTCGATTCGATTTCCTGCCAAAAAGTCTAGAATCCAATGTACGGAGGAAATGAATATGTTGATCAGAGAACAAAGGGTAGTCCTAAAGTACCTGCTGATGGTTGGTGTGCTAATGATAATGTTCTCCTGGTTTGCCTCGAGGTCGTTTGCACAGGAGGTCGCCCAGCAGAAACCGGTTACAGGACCCACAGCTTCGAAGTCGGGAACGCCTGTGCCTGTGATGACCGAGTACCGTGGCGTCAAGATCGGCCTGACTGCAGATAATGTTCGCGATCTGATAGACCAGAAACCGCAGTCTGAGGACGATTCGGGTTATTTTTATGTATTTTCGGACTCAGAGACGGCCCAGATCCTTTTGGACGACAATAAGAAGGTCCGGGCGATCGCAGTGACCTATCTTGGCAAAGAAGCAAATGCCCCGACATATGAGGCGGTCTTTGGAAAGGATATGCCGGTAAAACATTCGGCCGACGGCAGGGTGTATAATATGGTTACGTATCCAAAGTCGGGTTTCTGGGTGGCGTACTCCAGTCTCGGGCCCGAAGCGAAAAATCCGCTGGTATCGATCACGATCCAGAGTACTGATAACTAGCCCACCGCCCGCTAGCACGCTTTGTTGTAAAACGCTGCATTGCGTTCGATTTTAGTCTTCGCCCATGATTAGAGGTTCCAGGGCCAAGAATGTAATTTTACTTCGGCTGCAAGCCGGATTCTCCGGGGAGGTTCTAGATTGTCTATCAGAGGGCGATTGTTGTGGTTAACGATCGGGTTGGCGGTGCCGTTGGTACTGGTGGGCTTCTTCAATCTTTGGGAAGCGTGGCAGGCTAGCCGCGCACAGCTTAATCAATCGATCGAACGGCAGGCCGAACTCGCGGCGACGGCGTTTGAACAGTGGATCGAGGCCCAGACTCAAACTCTAAAGACAGTTTCCACCCTTGCGGCAAGCGAGAACAAGGCCAGCCTCCGCGACTACCTGAATTCGATAATCGAAACTCGTCCGCACTGGCTTGATATACAGATAATCGGTCAATCCGGGAATATAGAGCTTTCACAGACAGTTCGCCAAAAGCCATTGCCGATCGTTTCGATCGAAAGCATCCGTGATGAGATCAAGGCCAAACATTCGCTTGTTGTGATCAGCGAGCAGCTTTCGGGGCAGAATCTTCGGCTGTTGTCGCTTGCCATGCCGCTCGCGGACGGCCGATTTATACTCGCCCGCATCGATGGAGAAAGCGCAAGTGAGGTGTTTCATCAGCTTGAGCTTCCAAAAGAATATATAATCGCCGTTTTCGATCCCAATTTCCGGCTCCTGTACCGCAGCAACGTTTCTCCGGAACAGATGTCCATTGACGTCAGCGATACTTCCCTGTTGTCGGCCCTCGGTGCAAAGCAGACCGGTACGGTTGAGGTCGAAAGCCCATACGACAAGATCAAGCGAATTTATGGCCTCGCCCGGATCGAGGCGGCCAACTGTGTTGTCGTGGTCGGTGTTCCGAGTGAAAGCCTCTACGCCCCTGCCAAGGCGCAATATTGGCGGCAGCTCTGGATCGGTTCGCTGATCGCGGTCCTCGCCGGAGCACTTGCTCTGCTGATCGCTCGCGGCATCGTGCTTCCAATGCGGGGACTCACGTCAGCCGCTCGTTCCTTCGGCCACGGAGATCTTACGACCCGAACCGACATTAGCGGCAGCGGCCCGATGCGCGAGGTGGCCGAGACGTTCAATCAAATGGCCGAGCGAATTCAGATACGAGAGGAAAAACTGAAAGAACTGGACCATCTCAAATCGGAGTTTGTCAGCAGTGCTTCGCACGAGCTTCGAACCCCGCTGACGACCATCAAGGCCCTTGTTCGCGTACTCCAGAGCAACAATATCTCTGATGAGGAACGGGAAGGATACCTTCAAACGATCGGTGACGAATGTGACCGTCAGATCGAATTCGTCCGAAACCTTCTTGACCTGTCGCGGATCGAGTCGGGAGCCTACAAACCGAATCTGACCCAGGTCGAGCTCCCCAGATTTCTCCAGGGCCTCGTTGGATCGCTTGACAGGGCCGCAAGTTCGCGCGACCTCAAGCTCGATCTTCGTATGCCTGCCGAGCCGATGCCGACCGTCACTACGGATGCGGACATTCTCCGTCGCGTAATTTCAAGTTTGATCGAGAACTCAATGAAATACACCTCCGCGGGCGGAACTATCAATGTCTCTGCAACTTCAGGCGACGACGGTGTTTCCATCGCTGTTGCCGACACTGGCTGCGGCATCGCGAGCGAGGACCTTCCTTACGTTTTCGATAAATTCTACCGCGGCCATCCGGCGGGAAACGGATTTGCGGCTGCCGTCGATCCAATGGAGACGGCACAGGTGGCCGACGCAGGCGGGATGGGCCTTGGCCTATTCCTCTCGCGAAGCCTGGCGGAACAGATCGGAGCGGAAATTACGGTCGAAAGCCCGATCGAAAACGGAACAGGTTCACGGTTTGTCTTCACGATGCCGGTTTAGTGGATTTCACGCATAAAATTGAGTGTTATTACTCACGCAGCAACGTGGGGTTGATATTACATTAAATACGTTGAAGGCATATCCGGGACGGCTGTTCCGCCACTTCGTTCAGCCTGCCCGGAACTCCTCCGGATAGCTACCGGAACTCAGGAAAGCGGCTTCAGTTATGCACGAATATGCAAGCTGGGGCTGTTTTTCTTTGTACCGACCGGCAATTTCTTTTTTAAAAAGTGATCTTTCCGAGCTTTTCGTGAGTTTCATTTACGAACACAACGCCCGCCGAACCATACCACTTGTGATACTCGGCCACCATTTCGCCCTTTATGATCACGGGGTCGGTCGCGACAAGTCTTTTTGCTTCATCTATCTCCGCGACCGCCAATATGAAAAGGCCACGCCATCCATCGACGCCGTCGAGCGGCCCGGCAACGGCGAGCTTTCCCTCGGCGGCAAGCCTTTTCATATTGGCAAAGTGCCCCGCAAACATATTGTCCCGGTCCTTGCCGTCCGGTACACGCGTTGGGCCGGTCTTTAGGATCACGAGCACATAGTTTCGCATTCCGCGCTCGTCGGCACCTGCCTTTTTTGCAAGCGCGGCGTCGAATTTTGGATTCAGAACGGTCCCGCTTGATTGGGCGAAAGAAGATGGCAGAAGCAGCCCTAAAAGACAGAACAGAAATGAAAACGATCTGATTTTCATGATTCCTCCTCGCTCTCACCGGAAAAACCGAAGATAGCATTCTTGTATTTGTTGTAGAGAAAAGAGACGACCAGCAAGGTCAGCCCAAGGCTGACAAAAAGTATCGTTCGCGGGATAGTGTCGAGGTCCGCAACATCGTAGAAGAATAATTTTAGAAGCGTTACTCCAAGCAGGCCGATCGCGGCGACGCGGAGGTGCTTGCGGTTCCGCGCGATGCCGATGATGACCAGCATCAATGCATAGATTCCCCAAAAGATGCTCAAGCCGAGCTTGGTCCCGTCCGCAAGGCCGATTTGGGCCATAGAATTTACCAATTCGCAACTTGCGGCGATAAACCAGAAACCGTACGAAACGGCCTCGAACGAAACCCGGGTTATCCACGGCGGAACACGTTCTGTGAAAAATTCATCGCGGCTGTAGAGATAAAGGACCGCCGTCAGCAGAGCGGCACACACGTACGATAGATAGCGGATCGAAACGAGCGAATGATCTCCGTGTCCGGCCATGTAGGCGACGCGGAGATCGTAGAACACAACCATCCCCGCGGTCGCGAAGGCAGCAAGTGTCAGCACCCCAAGCGCCGCGTTTGCGGCGGCAAGCGTAAAGGAGCGGACTTTGAGCCGGTTAATGAGAGCCATCACGGAAAGAAACGCCATCGTATAATTCGCCTGCCATGCCGAACTCTTATTACGAATGATCGACGCCGCCCGTCGTCCGGCATCGTCGGCCAGATCGACCAGCTGACCGTGAAAATAGTTTGCGATCTCAATACGGAATGCATTGTAGAGTACGAATATCGCAAGAGCCGCGACCGCATAGCGGAACCGCCTCGACCAATCTTCGCCTATCCGGAGTTGTGATCCCTTGTCTCTGCTGATCCCGAAAATAACGGCGAATGCCGCGATATAGACCAATGCTGTGACAAAGTTCCCATTCGCGAACAGCCGGTGGCCGCTCTGTCCAGAGCTGAATACCCGATCAATATAGGTTGTGCCCCAATCAAAGAACATGCTGGCGGTTGCCAGGACCATTACCGGATACGAATAGATCTCAAAAAGGCGAACCGTTCGGCCGCGACCAAACCAGAACAGCAGGGCCGCCTCGATCGACCATGCCATTGTTACGTGATTGCCGTCGAGTTGGACTGGAATGGCCAGCGAGGCGAAGGTCAGCACAAGTATCGTCAAGACCTGCACTACATCGGGCGTCGTGGGCCTGATCCGACCGACGATGGACGCGACGGCAAAGTGAAACGCTGCGTGCCCGGCAGTGTAAAGGCCGAGAATGCCTGCCGTACTCTCGTTTCCATTGAGGACCGCATAACCGGACCCGTAAAAAACAAAGGAATTCGTGAGGACAAGAGCACTATTCTCGACGAGGCTAAACTCCGGATCGGTCAGCCGAAACGCCAAGGCGGCCAAATAAAATATGCCGAATATTACGCTTGCAAAGACAAGCGCCGGCACAAAATGCTGATCGAGCGAATATATATCGATGTACCACGCGCCAAAGATCAGCCAGGTGCAGCCGAATGCCAAAATGACCGTGATCTTTCCGACAAACTTTAGTGAGAGGGCAGCCAGGACCATCGTCGCAAGGGCAAGATAGATAAAGAACGCCCACACTTGCATCAACGAAAGCGGCCGAACCCCGAGGCCGAAACAGAATGCGTAAAATATAAGGACGGTGACCGAGATAGCGGCCACGCCCTCGACGGAATCGTGTTCCTTGTGAACGATAGCGTGGACAAGCTTTGTAGCAAAAAATAGCCCGAAGAAGATACCAAGAAAAGTTAAAGCGAGGCCAAGATGTTCCTCCGGTAAATATCGGGCCGCGAACCAACCGAAAAAGATAAGCCAGGTAAAGGCCGACGCCGTATAAAAGATCGGCCGCCAAAATTTCTTGATCGAGACCGCAAGAATTCCGGCGTTGATAATTGCCATATATGAGAAAAGGGCAAGATAATTCCCGGAATCTTCGCTGAGGAGAAAAGGGACAGCGTACGCGCCTACAAGGCCGATGTGGGCAATGACCTGGCGGTTATAGAACAACGCGGCGACGACCGTAAAAATGGTGCACGCGGCCATTAGGCCAAACGCGGCATATCGGTCGATCAAGCCATAGGCCGCAAAGCCGAAGTAGGTGACAAAATACATTGTCGCCATGCCGCCGCTGATCAATACGGAGCTGAAGTTCAGGTACTTCGGCTTCAATTTGATCGCCAAACCGACAAGGCCGAATGCAAGAAGATAGGCGAGAATGACGCGGGTGAGCGGGCTGATCAGGTCATTGTCGATCGAATATTTTACGCCGATCCCGATGCCGATTATCAGGACCAGAATTCCGATCTTGCTGATAAGGTTTTCGCCAATGAACTTTTCAAGGTCTGCCCGCGCGGATTCTGTATATTTTAGGAACCAGGCGGAAACCGCGTCTGGTTGGGGTTCAGGCCTTGGAGAGAAAACCGGCCGGGGATCTTCACGGAGATCGCCTTGCTCCGCTGGCCCTTGATCCGACCAGGCCGGCGGACGACTCCAGCCGGGCGGAAAATTTGGCCGGGACGGCTGCGTCGGTGCAGGCTGCGGCCTCGCTTTCGGTACATCATCGACCCGCCTAAGCTTGCGCAGTTCGGCCCGGAGATCAGAGATCTCTGTCTGAAACCCGATCTGCGTTCGGACAAGCCGTTCTATCCGGCCTTCAAGTTCGCTGATCTTTTCATCCAGATCTTGCATAGCGCCTAATTTGCCAAATCGACGGGCTAATTGTAGCGTATATTCTTACGGCAAAATAAATAATACGCAACAATTATGTCTCGAACTATCAAAGCCCCGACGGGTTCAGAATTGACGTGCAAGAATTGGCTCATTGAGGCCGCGTACCGGATGCTCCAGAACAATCTTGACCCGGAAGTGGCGTTCGATCCGGACGAACTGATCGTTTACGGCGGCCGCGGGAAAGCGGCTCGCAACTGGCTTTCGTTCGACGCGATCCTGCATTCCCTGCGAGAGCTGGAGCCCAATGAGACGCTGCTTATTCAATCCGGAAAGCCGGTCGGCGTTTTTAAGACGCATGCGGACGCACCGCGTATTCTGCTGGCGAACACGAATATTGTGCCTCATTGGGCCACGCAGGAACAGTTCGACGGGTACGAACGCGACGGACTGATGATGTATGGCCAAATGACCGCCGGTTCGTGGATATATATCGGTACGCAGGGCATCCTGCAAGGCACATACGAAACTT
>JADYZI010000384.1 GCA_020853255.1 Acidobacteriota bacterium | reverse complement strand
TTAGAGTTTCTCTTTGCCGCACGGGTGCGGTATTGCCTTCCTTAAATGGGGATGTAGCTCAGCTGGGAGAGCGCTGCAATGGCATTGCAGAGGTCAGGGGTTCGATCCCCCTCATCTCCACCAATTTACCTAACAAAAGATAAAAAACGGCCTCAGGGTGATCTCGCTCCTGGGGCCGTTTTGTACCCGGCCGGACGTTCCGCGGTCAGTTTCACCGCGGGGCCGCTCAGGAGAGTTCTGTAAAAACTTAAGAAATTACTTTAATTATTGGCCAGGCTGCGGTACATTATAACCACACTCTATTAGCTCATTACATTTTTTTTGATGCATGTGATCAAGGCGTTACTTGGTCGTTCCAGTTTTTAGTTGGTGGGGACAGGCGTTTCGACGAAGTGATCCTGAATTGGTCAGGCGGCCCGCGATGAAGCAAATTTATTGCGACGATCGGCAAAGTTGGGCAAAAGTCTCTCGGCCTGTCCGTCAATGTCGTAAAGGCAAAAGGCGGCAGGTCAACGAACGGCGTGTAAGAAACTGGCGGCTCATGTCAATAACATTAAGGATGCGATCTTGGGAAAGTTGGCGGGATCTATTGCCCGTCTGACAAGTACATCAGAAATTTTACGTCAGATATTCGGAAAATTGAGCGGAATGGCACTTTACGGGAGGTAGTAAGGCAAATGCAAGGTTACATGGCCGATTCAGGATTCGCTCAGCGGACGGCGGAGATCGATATTTCGACCCTCGCCCCTGAATTCCGGATAAATGACGTGATACGAACTACCTACGAAAAGGTTGGGCTGGAATCCCTGGAAACGGTCCGAAGCCTGCCCGCCCGCATCGGCATCGGCGGGTTGCCGCCGGTCCTACTAAACAAGGTCAGGCCGTTGCTCAAATATGTCCAACTGACAAAGGATGAATATCTTTTTCAGCAGGACGACAAGGTCGAGTTTGTTTACTTTCCGGAAACCGCGGTGATCTCAGAATTTCAGATGCTTGCGGACGGGCGGACGATCGAAGTTGCTGTTACCGGATCCGAAAGCGCCGTAGGCATTGCGGCCGTCTGGAGCACTTTGCCCGCCGTCAATTGCGCCCAGGTTTGCGTTGGCGGAACGGCGTATAAGATCGAGATCGACGTGCTCGAACGCGAATTGACCTATAGCCGCCCGCTGCAAAGGTGGCTCCACGATCAGTTGAATGTTTATATTAAGCAGCTTTCGCAAAAGGTCATCTGCAACACTCACCATGCTGTCGAAGAACGTTTCTGCACGTGGCTTTTGATGCTGCATGACCGAAGCCTGAAGAGCAAATTCAGCCTAACACAAGAATATATTGCGGGCGTCCTGGGTGTTTATCGGCCGAGCGTTACCTGCATGGCAAAGGCGCTTCGCGAAAAGCATGTTATTGATTACGTTCGCGGCCAAATATTTATTACCGACAAGCACAAGTTAAGGAAGATGTCCTGTGCATGTTACAGCGAACTTCCTTCACTTATCAGCTACCCACGCTGAAACAAGTTGCCCCACACGAGAGCAGGCCGGCTTCGCATATTTTGCGTGGCCGGCTTGTTTTTTGGACCGCGTCCGCCTCGCATAGCGGGCTGTTAAGGGAAACTCCTTACTCAGGCTTGCCAATTTCCTTATATTCCAGAAATCCGGGTTTTGTTATATTCGAATCATTCAATGATGATCGGTCGGTCGCCGAGGGTTACGCGGTGGAAACCAGGCGGTCGCGTCCGAAATCGAGTTTGAACGGCCCGCGGGTCATTCAGGAACGAGCCAGGGTGGGAAATGTGACGCCCGTTTTGGGCAGCATTTGAAAGTGTAGGTCGGAAGGCACCGGTGGCTCCTGTGCTTTCCGGCCCTTTCACTCGAGAGCATTTATATTTTTTGACGATCTTCCTAAAGGCGGCCCGCCTGACGCGATAGACCAATATCTGTCAGCCGGGCGGGGTGCTCCCCAGATAAGGAATTTTAAAAATGCATCCAAACGTCATCGTAGTTCATGAGACCAACAACCGATACGACTACGAGTCAGTTCGTCAATGGTTCGCAAAATAGCGGCCGCAGGCATATGGGGCTTTGGACCTTTTCGATGCAATAGATAAAATGTCCGATTTTACCGCTACGGATTATCCTGACATTTTGTTGGTACGAGCGCGGCCCGGGTCACAGCAGGACAGAATGATCGGCGAATTCGATTCGAGCGTTACCTGGGACGAGGTGCCGATCGCGGCGGTATCAGATGCGGGCAGGGCGGACGAGAAAAAGCGTTTCAACTTCGGAAGCCTCGGACGGCTAAAGGCAAATCTCGACGGTCCGCGAAGACGGACGCAGGCAACTGTCGGATAATAGCCTGAATCTTCCTGTCACGCCTCTCCCGCAAACTTTGCAAAATACTACCGATACCGTCATAGGACGATGACGCCTACTCTATTCCAGCAGCCCGGACCCGTTTATACAAATCCTGTCTATCCTAGATCTTTCCCGGTGCCGTTCGTTCTCAAATACAACGGCGAGTATTATGCGTATTGCACGGGCCATTGGGATGACGGACGAGTTTTTGGCGTACTCCACTCGGCAGATCTGATCGATTGGACGCCGATTGGCGGAGCAATGGCGGAACTGGACCCACGCGAGCCATTTTACTGGGCGCCGGAGGTAACGTATTGGAATGGCACCTTCTATCTCTATTACAGCGTAGGAAATGAAACCATCATGCACCTTCGCGTTGCGACATCTGACCGGCCCTGTGGCGGATTCACGGATGCTGGAATTCGCTTGACCAAAGAGGAATTTGCGATCGATGCGCACGTGTTCATTGATGACGATGGGCGGAGGTATATGTTCTACGCGACGGATTTTTTAGAACATACACACATTGGAACGGGCGTTGTCGTTGACAGTATGGTCGATTGGTTTACGCTTGCCGGTGAACCGCACCCAGTCGTCAGGGCGAAGTACGACTGGCAGGTCTATGATCCTGCCCGAAAGGAAAAGGGAGGCGTCCGATGGCACACGGTCGAAGGGCCGTTCGTACTAAAGCGAAAGGGCCGCTATTTTATGATGTACAGCGGCGGCAACTGGCAGCAGCCGACGTACGGGGTTAGTTTTGCTGTTGCAGGCGATATTAATTCGCCTGACGAATGGAGGCAGTTCAGCGATGGCGAAAATGTTTTGCCGATCCTTCGCACCGATGAGAAGCACCAGGTCGGCCCGGGGCATAACAGCGTCGTGCGCGGTCCGAATAACCGCGATCTCTACTGTGTTTACCATTACTGGCACGATGGGAATCGCGTCCTCGCGTTGAACCGCATGGATTTTACGGGATCGCGGATCTTTGTTGAAAGCAAGCCTTATCTGCCAAAGGCCCGGCCGCTGCCTCCGTCGTCGGATCTCGCCCTGTTGGCAACTGCTTGGGAACATACAGGTGCGTGGACTGTAAACGAGAGCGAGGTCGAAACATCCGGGCGGACTCTTTCGATCCTGAGGTCACCTCAACTCCCGCCGCAATTTTTGTGTCATGTAAGTTTTTGTGCCAAGAGCCTTTCCAAGGGAGGAGAGATCGGCTTTCGATTCGAAGCAGGTACGATCACGCTCGGCGGGCTAACCGTGTGCGTCGATCAGGGATGCCTTGCCTACAAGTGGCTCGAAGAGGAAACAAACCGAGGCGGGCCGTTGTTGCTGGGAACTGAGTTTCGGCCGGACGCATATCACCTGATCTCGATTGAAGCTGATGGGGCCCAAGTTGTCGTTAAGCTGGATCACGCCTATGTAACGGTCTCCCGTTTGCTGGGCCGCCGGGCGGAAAAGCTCGCACTGATCGTTGACGATGCCGAAGCGGCCTTCTCCAGCTTTGCTTTGACCGCCGGATTTGAAGATCGGTTTGAGCGCGAAGTCGGTATGGCAGAACTCCCATTTGGGTGGTCTTCCAATTCGGAAACTGCCGAACTGAAGATCGTGGAACAGGAATTGATCTTCAGCAGCGTTGATGGCCATGACGCTGTCATCCGTAAAGGAGAGTTGGCGGAGAACTTTGATTTTGTTGCCAATCTGCGACAAAAAGGGCCATTGGAGCGTGGCGGTTCATATGGTTTTGTACTGATGGGGGATGACCGAAAGATCCTTGCCCGCTTTGAGTTTCGGGAGAAAGACGGACGATTCTGCCTGGCCGACAACAGCGGAGCCTCGCCGGCGGAACTCCCCTTCGATTTTAATTCTCGCGTGCTTTATCAATTCAGGTTCAGGCTTCGTGCCGGACGACTCTCTTACGACCTCGAAACCATTCCACTCGGGTCGATCGTTGTTCCCGCCGGTCGGGCGTTGATGGGGATTTTTGTCTGCCAAGCATCGGTTGCGGTCGAGATGGTCCGTCTTACGATAATAGACAGTTGAGAATCCCGGATCCGGTCTGTTCGGACAAACGGGAATAGGGTCATACACGGTCGCTACCGAATCAAGATGGCGGCTGAAATCAAGCATCATTGGCGTGTAATACCACGCAAGATAGTTCTCGATCCGCTGTCCCGCGATCAATTCGTTGATCAGGCGCCGTAATACGTCCGGGGTCTCTTCCGTGCTGGTTTCGTGCTGAAGTTTTGGCACGGCGACGAACAAATTTTGGTCATGAGGTGAAATGTCAAGATGAGCCGGTTCGTTCGTGAAAATCGGCTCTTCAAAAACAAATACACGGTGTTCTTTTGAAAAGCGGCTCATCAAATGCTGCGGCCGCTGATACACAAAATCCCAGCGAAGATGTGATAAGCAGATCAAGTCAAAGTCGTGTCGGGCGAGGCTAGTTTTCGGCATAAGTTTTCGAAGGCCCACACCGAAAGCATTCCGGTAATATCAAAGACCGGCCGCTGATCAGTGGGCGACCAGGCGGCTTTGGCCGGCGCGCACGTGCGCAATGTAATTAGAAATCTCTGCGTAGCAATGACATGCCGAATCCTCGATGCCATTTCGGTCGCAGATCGAAATGCCGCCGCGGCTGTAGTCGATAATGTTCCGGCGCTTCAGTTCGCGAGCGATGCACGTGATCCTGGGCCGATATACACCAAGCGTGCGGGCGATCTGCTCGTGCGTTAAATGGAGGACCGGCCCGTCGCAGCGGTCCTGCACCATCAGCAGCCAGGTACAAAAGCGTGCCTTTACCGTGTGGTAAAGGTTGCAGATGGTTTTCTGCGATATTTGCCGAATGTAGGTATCGATGTACGGGTAAAAATAGAACGCCGTTTCGGGCTTTTGCCTGATCAGCCGCCGAGCTTCGGCCAGGCAAAGGCGGATCACTCTGCCGCCCTGCGTTACCTGAACGCAGTTTGGGATCGGAGTGGAGCAAAAGAGTTTGGAAAGGCCGATCGCCCCCTCGCGTCCGATGATCGCCACTTCTACCATTCGTCCGTCTTCCAATATCTGGAATTCGGAAACTGCCGCCGTCTCCGGAAAATAGATGTGTTCTGGATCGTCGTCCGGCTGGAAAAGGTAGGTTTCCTGATCGAGCACGATCCGCTTCATCGATGGCTGCAGCACCTTAAGTATATTCTTTGGCAGCGATGTAAGTATTCGATTCGTCGATACTAACCCGAACCTTCTTGCGTTCACGCCTTCGTCAAAGCTGAGCACCGCGCCCATCTGCTTTTCAAAGCGGTTCGCACCCATTATCGGGTCAGCGTACGATTTCCCTAATCCACCTCCGTTTCTAAGCATTTTCCCCCCTTTTAGTTTTAGCTCCCTCTAAGTTCCATGAGGACGACCTCGGTCGGCGGGCTGCCATCGGATCTGTCAAACGATCGTGTCAGGATTATCACGGCTTCGGTACCGCCGGTTTCGTTCCGCAATTGGAATGTTTGCCGGTTCCTGGTGCCATGAACAAAATTAAGAAAGTCCCGCCGGAACGCACCGATGCCCTGGATGCTTGGCGGTTCGAACAGGTTAGAACCGACCCTTGGCCTCAAGTTGCTCTCAGCGGCCCAAAGGCCAATGCTTGAATATCTTATTGTACCGTCGGGTTCGAGCTCGAAAAGCATCTGTGCCGGGCCGCGCGATTCCCGCGTCGTTGCGGCGGAAGCAAAATATTTGCTGACGACCGTCGTCGCGGTTACGGCTCCCTCAATGTCCATGCTGTCCGCTCAACCCCTCTCATTCTCAAATTTGACGTAAGAAAAAGAGGAACATCCTTCGCAAAAAAGGGCGTTCCTCTTTTTGTCCCCTTGTTCTACTCGAATCTGATCAATCGAGCATCATTTACAGCGGAACGTGGCCAGTCCACCCGTTGCCATCATCGAATGACCTTATGATGCCAGACAGGGACTTGGAGGAGAATCGGGAAATGAACCGGTTATACTAGGGAGATTCCCTATAAGATGGGTGATGCTCGGCCCTTGTTCAGCAGCTTTGGCCTGCTCTAAAAACAGCAGCCGAAAGCTCTAATTATCCTGCAGCCAGTTCTGAAGTATGGCGTATTTGACAATGTCGATCCGGCCGCTAATGCCAAGTTTCCGCATTGCGTTTGCCTTGTGGGCCTCGACCGTTTTTACACTGAGATCGAGTCGGGCCGCGATCTCCTTATTACTGTAGCCAAAGGCGATCAGCTTTATTACCTCGATCTCGCGGCTGGAGAGCTCCTTTTTCCCCTCACCGCGGAGAGAAGTTGAGCGGACCGCATACCCGCCCATAACCTTCTGCGTTAGGGCCGGATCGAGATAGGCCTTGCCGGCGCCAACCGCGCGGATGGCATTGATCAGTTCCTTGGGTGCGCTTTGCTTGAGAACATAGCCGTTCGCTCCGGCGTTGATCAACTGCTGCAGATAGCCGTCGTCGGAGTGTCGTGAGAGGGTGAGTATCATTATGTCAGGACATAGTCTTCTAAGCCGCTTGGTGGCCTTCAGGCCATTTAAAACAGGCATTGAAACGTCCATGATGACCATGTCCGGGGTGAGCCTTACTGCCTCTTTGATCGCTACTTCACCATTTTCGGCCTCACCGACAACCTCCATGTCGGCCTGAGCGTTGACGAGCAGCTTAATGCCTTCGCGGACGGTAAGGTGGTCCTCGGCAAGCAAGATCCTAAGTTTTTCTGTCATTGGTACGTCCCCTCCTTCGGTTTGGCAAGCGCAGAAACACCGATGTGCCGTTACCGGGAGTCGATTCGATCTCGAGTTCGGCGCCTATCAATATCGCACGCTCTCTCATACCCACCAGGCCCAATCCCTTTGTCCGCCTGCTCTTTCCGTTGGTTTGTTCGAATCCCGTACCATTGTCCTCAACGATAAGCACCAGGAATTGCGTGTTTTGTTCCATCAATAGAGTTGCCTCGCTGGCTCTTGAGTGTTTGGCAACATTATTGAGCGCTTCCTGTGCGATGCGGTAAACCTGTGTCTCAACCTCGGAACCGTAACGGCGGCCGGCGACGCCATTTGAATGGAATTCAAGCCTGATGTCAAAATGCTTTGACCAGTCGTTCACGTATGCTCTGAACGCTTCCTCAAGGCCAAGGTCATCAAGAATTGATGGGCGCAGCTCCGATGCAAGAAAGCTAACTTCGGCATCAAGTAAGCTTGCGATGTCCTGCAGCTGTTCGACGCGGGCGGCTATCGGCCTGTCGGTCGTAAGGTCGTGCAGTGAGGCAAGTTTGAGCCGGAGAGCGGTCAGCCGTTGGCCAAGCTGATCGTGAAGGTCCCGGGCAATACGCCTTCGTTCATACTCCTGAGCGGAAACAATGCGATGCAGCAGGTTGACCCGGTACTTTTCACTCAGCTTGCGCTGTTTAACCTCGCGGCGTAGAAGTTCGTTCGTATCGGCCAGTTCCTTTGTCCTCTGGAAAACGCGTAGTTCAAGTTCGTCATGGGCGGCTTGCAAGTGTTCGGCCCGACGCTTCTTTTCTGTCAGATCGGTTGATATTTTCGCGTATCCAGTTAGGTGTTTGCCGACGACGAGCGGCATCATAACGCCGCTTGCAAAGAACCGCGAACCGTCTTTGCGGACATGCCACCGTTCATCTGTAGCGCGGCCTTTTTGGCAGGCGGTGCGCATTTCATTTTGCGGGATCCCGCGGGCCACGTCCTCTGGTGTAAACAGAACATCGCCCGAATGCCCGACGATCTCTTCGAATGAATAGCCAAAGATCCGCTCGGCGCCGGTGTTCCAGCTTTCGACAATGCCGTCCGTGTTGACCGAGATGATCGCATAATCGGTCACGCTCTCGATCAGCAGAGCGATCCGTTCCTCGGTCGACTTGAGCAGTTCCTCTGACCGCTTCGCTGCAGTAAGGTCGTTGACCAGCGAAAAGAAACCCCGTACGGCCCCGTCCTCCGCGACGTCCGGAACGTAGTTGATATGGACAAACTTCACGCCGGCCTGATCGTAAACTAGTTCTGAATTGACCGATACGGGTGTGCCGGCGAGGGCCTTTTCGACCAGAGGAGCGAGAAGCCTGTAGGCACGGTTCCCCACAACATCCTTGAGAGTCTTTCCGATAAAGGCTGCCGGCGAAACACCGAACCATTCGGCATAGGTCTGATTTACGAACTGATAACGCTGCTGGTTATCTACATACGCAATGAGTGCGGGCACCGAGTCGGTAACTAGCCGGAGCTGCGTCTCATTTCGCTTGATCCTTTCCTCATGCAGTTTTCGTTCGGTGATATCGACATTGACACCATAGAGTCGAGTGGCCCTGCCGTCGGGTTCTCGAACGATATTCGCCCTTGAAGCGATCCAGATAGTGCGACTGTCCCCGCCGATGATCCGAAACTCATCCTTGTAATGTAGGTCAGTGGACGCGATGGCCCGTTCGAGATCCGTCATCACCCGCTCCTTGTCATCAGGATGAAGGTGTGCGCTCCAGAATTCGTCATCCGGATTTGCCGAGGACGGCTCTTCACCATAAAAGCACCACATAGTATCCGACCAATATGTACGGTTACGTGAAACGTCCCAATCCCAAACGCCAACATTGCCTGCGGCCTGTGCAAGTTCGAATCTCTCTTCGGATTCACGTAAGGCCGATTCGGCACGCTTGCGCTCGGTGATGTTATTAAAAACGATCGCTACCTGGCGGCTCTCAGCGCCACCGACGCGAGAGGCATAAACGTCGAACCAGCGTCCCATCACAACCGACTCGTGTTCGAAGCGGGTCGCACGGCCCGTTAGCGCCACATCTCCATAGGTCTCGAACCAAAATTCTTCGAGATCGGGAAGAAGTTCGCGTGCCGTTTTGCCGACTGCATCATCGGGAAGTCCAGTCAGTTTTGTGAACGACGGGTTTGCATTGAGAAAGCAATAGTCGGTCGGGCGATCGTTCGAATCGAAGATCATTTCAATAATAACGAACCCCTCGTCGATCGATTCGAAAAGTGAGCGAAATTTCTCTTCCGAGGTGCGCAGGGCCGCTTCATTACGCATTCGCTCCATGGCTGCCCATGAGCGTTCGGCGATGTTTTCAAGAAGTGCGATCTCCCGGCCGGTCCAGTCGCGCGGCTTGTCGTCGCTGGACCAAAGTGAGGCGAGCCAGCGGCCATTACGCAGCATCGGAACTGCCACATACGCACGCTCGCTATTGGGGCCGTATGTCTTTTGGTACAGATCCGCGGTGCGGGGATCGGCCTTGGAGTCGCGGTTGACAACGGTTTTGCCGCTCATCATTGAGGCCGACATTATCGAACTGTAATCGGAAATGGGGTAGGTGCCGACCACGGTTTCGCTGGCACGAGAATGATCGAAACGGACGCTCGCTGTGTCCGTATCCAGATCGATCTCATTGAACAGGCACCGGTGCACACCAAGATATTCGCCAACTAACCTCGGTATCGTTCTAATGATATCTTCGGCCCGAATGGCCTTGCGGATCGTCTCCGCGATTGCAAAGAGAAACTCCTGGTCCTGTTGGAACGCGTGCCCGTCTGTGACATCGAGAGCCTTCTTCGCAGCCGTCACTCGGCCGGCTTTTTCCGGAGGCGGGGCAAGAGTACTTGAGCGCATTGAGCCTGCAGCGGTCAAAACGTCTGCTGTGCCGGTACCTTTGCCCGCCTTTACTCTTTTTTTGGACGTACCGTCCTGTTTACCCGTCATTTCTGCTGAATCTATTTGCCGGGGGGCGGCGTGGTTTATTTCGGTGAGTGAAATTCAGCGGCGTCCCGGAGGTAAATTTGCGTTTTCAGCCTGTATCAGGCGAAAGCCCCGATCATTAAAGTCTATACCCAAGCCAAACGATATGCCCAATTACATCAACACACCGCCGACCGGAACCAGTCTATGTTCTCGGTTGGCGTTGCAGGCCGGGAGCCGCTTCGCTGAAAATTATTTCCTTCAGTGTTTCTGCCAAGTCACCCATAAATGGTTTTACCAGGTATGCATCGGCGCCCGCGTCGGTCCCTTGCTGCACCTCGTCCGGGAAGCTCAGTGCAGTGTAGAAAACTATTGGAATACTTGGGGCGGCGATACGGAGCTTTGGACAAACGTCAAAGCTGTAGCCTGACGGCAGTAGGCCATCAAGTAGAAAAAGGTCGAACTCTTGCTCGCCGGCCAGATGCAACGCTTCCTCAGCCGAATCGACGGCTGTCAATCTCATCTCGGCGGCCTCGAGCGTGAAGCGCACCAGTTCGATCGAATCGATGTCGTCTTCAAGGTAGAGAATATGCGGCTTGGTCGACGGTCGCATAAAATAATGGGTCTTGCTTAAAAGTTAGGCCGTCTCGACTTTCCGCTGGTGGTCTTTGTCCACAAAGCCTCGATCGCACACGCAAAGCCCAGGGCGCCAACGATCGTAGTCAAAGCCTCTCGTCTTCAAGGCCCGACACCTGCCGGGCCCAAAAACCGCCTTATACCCCACGTCACCTTCCGATTTGTTCCTGTTAATACTATGTCCGTATCTTCGCCTCATTGGGGCCTTAAATATATCGGGATGTTAGGAATGCTGTCTAAGGGGATTCCCTTACTCGCTCTGACCAAAGGTTCATCCAGGCTGCGTCGATTTTGGATGCAGCGGCACATCAGTTTTCGGTTGATGCCGAAACAAGAACCAAAGCGAGATCCCGACTAGATTATTAGCGGTTAGAGCTATATTTGTCGCAAAAAAGACCCAATTCGCGGTGAGGTAGCTTTGTCCTGCGCTCATCTTGTTAGTTTGCGGCGGCGTCGCCTCGGCCCAGATTAATGGCAGGGCCGTGATGTGGGAAAAGGTGAATATCGCCGACCGCGATCTATATGCCGGACCGGGCGGCAAGAAGATGCGGCCTGATCTGAGCCGGATCGAATTTATCAAGGAGGAGAAGGGCGGCCACAATAAGAAGTACAGGATCAAGGATGGATCGGGACGCATTTGGGTCGCCAAACTCGGCCGTGAGGCGAGGCCCGAAACTGCCGCCGTGAGACTTCTTTGGGGCCTCGGCTACAAGACCGAGATCAACTATATTGTCCCGACACTGACGATCCCAGGCAAGGGCACATTCAAGAACGTGCGGCTCGAGGCTCGGCGCGATAATGTTGAAAGGGCGGACGAATGGAAATGGAAAGCAAACCCTTTCATCGGGACGGAACAGCTCAAAGGACTGAAAATGATGATGGTCTTTATGACCAACTGGGATGTTCTTGATCTTCAGAACAAGGTCCTTTTGGTCGACGGTGAGCGCGGGCCTGAAGTTTAACGTAATACGCAGCAAATCTGACTATGCGCATAGGACAAGATCCGATGAAAAATAAGGGACAGCCCGAAGGAGCAAGGGCTGTCCCGAGGGTTTATGCCTTCAGTTCACATCTAGATCGGCCGTTTCGAATCGGCCAGCCGTGTATTCCCCACCTATGAATACACACAAGGCTGATCAGGATGAACCTCAGCTTCACTTGCTCAACTTTGAAGGTTAGCTTTGAGCTCCATCCAACTAGATTTTGGCGTCGGTCAAAATGTGAACATTGGGAAATGCAGAACGTTCTCTAAGGGATTTCCCTAACTGAGGCCAAGGATCTCAAAGCGGTATAGCGATTGCAGTTATGGCGATCGACGCGGACGAGAGGGTATTACAGCAATACAGGAAAGCTTGGTTATATGAACATCGATCGACAATGAAAAAGGGACGTGACGGATATGCCGATCCAAAAACGGCGGATCCGCTGTCAGCGATCTTTTGTTCCGCTAGCGGATTTACAACAAGAAGCCGATCGGATGTTCGAAAAACTGCGGAGGCTGCTCCCAAACCACGGAAGGTGAAGCGCCTCCGCAGCGGCAACTGATACGTATGTGTGTTATCAACCCACCAAAGCTACAGCTTATTTGTTACTGCATGCGAGGCGGAAACCAAGGAACGGAAATTTTCGATCAGAGGATACTCCCTGGCGGAGTGTGAGGAGAAGATCGGTCTTGTTAAGGCCCGCGATGCCTTCCCTGGTGTACGAAACGCCGCGAACCGTTATTTTTCCCGCAATGCTCTCCTGTTTTTCAGCCGGAAAACCCGGATAGAAATCCATTTGTGACGAGGTCCATTCGAGAAGGTTTCCCATCATATCTTCTACGGCGCCGATCTCGGTCTCGTCGCGGTTCGTACCGACCTCCCGAGCATTTCCGGACGCGAAGTTCGTCCGTTCCGGGATCCACTGATCGCCCCACGGGAACACAT
>JADYZI010000383.1 GCA_020853255.1 Acidobacteriota bacterium | reverse complement strand
GGCCGTCGAATAATATTTGGTATCTGCTTCAGGGGACCGCCGGGTTTACGGCGATGGAGTGGGGAGTGGCTGGGGACCGGATCGTGCCGGCGGATTATGATGGGGACGGGAGGACGGACATTGCGGTGTTTCGGCCTTCTGAGGGCAAGTGGTACATCTTTATGTCGCAGACGGGGGCGTTTCAGGCGTTTAACTGGGGGCAGGACGGCGATCTGCCGGTGCCGACAGATCGGGACAATGATGGAAAGACCGATCTTGTGGTGTATCGCGAATCAAACAACACCTGGTACGCGAGTTCGATGGCGACCGGGCCGATCACATCGACCGTTTTCGGCTCCGCTGGCGACAAACCCGTGGTCGGTGATTTTGATGGAGACGGCCAAGGCGACGAGGCTGTGTTCAGGCCGTCGAACAGTACGTGGTATGTTCTCGGCTCGGCCGGCGGGTTTATCGCGATCACATGGGGCCAGGCAGGCGACATCCAAACACCCGCCGACTTTGACGGCGACGGCAAAACAGACCTTGCGATCTTCCGGCCATCGACCGGCCAGTGGTTCCGCAATCAATCGACCGCCGGCTTTGACACAGTAAATTGGGGCCAGGCCGGCGATATCCCTGTCGCGGCTGACTACGACGGCGACGGCAAGGCCGATGCGGCCGTCTTCCGCCCCAGCAGCGGCACCTGGTATATGAACCAATCAACCGCAGGTTTCCTAACTCTCCCGTTCGGCCAGGATGGAGACATCCCTACACCAAGCGCATTCATTTATTAAAGGAATACGCTCAAATGCAAAAGGCTCACTACGCTGCGGAAAACATTCTCCGCAGCGTTTGCATTTCAGCGGCGGCGGTTTTTGTGATGCCGCGGGCCAGGGTGCGGAACGGGCGATTGTCGGTAAACGCGAGGGCGATGGAATAGAGAGTGCTTCCGCGGAAAAGACCTTTTCGTTCGAGATCGCGAAGACCGGTTCCCAGAATTCCGGCGTCATTTTCGCCTTGAACGCGTCGAGGCCGTCGAAATTATAGAACCTCTGGCCATGCTTTCGCATCCAGGCAAGCAGTACACGGAGCCAAACGGGATTGTCGAACTTTTCAATATTTGCACGTTTTGAAAGCGGCGAAAGGCCGAGCGTGACATACTCATCGCCTTCTTCGCGCAAGACGCGAACCGCGGTGTCCATCATCAATTCGACCGTCCCGTTCGGAGCATCAGGATGATGCGGAAACTGTTCGGTCAGCCAGCCTTTTCGCGTCGGGATAGGTGAAAGTACAAGGAACGCCGCAACTCGCGAATCATACTCGGCCACGAATATCCGCCGGTTCTCAAGCCGCCCGAGCGTTTCCGGTTCGATCACAAAATGCAGCGGCGGCAGGCCTTTGAGCGTGAACCATGCATCAAGACACTCGTGCAAATCCGGATTGTTCGTCGCCCGCTCAACACTCCATTCGCTGACCGTCACACGTTTATTCCGCGCCCGGTTAAACTGCGCCCGTAACGATGCCCGGCCAGCCATTATGCCTGCCCAATTTGCCGGATGCCAAACCGGCTGGGCCCCAAGCAGAACTCGGGCATGATCTTTCGAACCGCGAAGCACATTTTCGAGCCGCGCCTCGGCACCAAAATAGCAAACACCAAGCCCGTTTACTCTCGCCTCGCTTTCGAAAGCCTCAACAACCGCAGCCAGCCTCGCCTCCGAACAAACCGGCGCA
Source organism: Acidobacteriota bacterium (assembly GCA_020853255.1). Next base: position 9,423 of record JADYZI010000383.1, on the reverse strand, counting down.
CCCGCAACAACACGCGACTTCCCCGAAGTCACATACCCCACAACCGATTCGCCGTCACCACCGAACCAATATTCAATCCCGGGATTTACGATCTGAAAACAAGTCGTGTTCCAGCCGTGCTTAAGGACAAGATCTCGCGCTCGTTCGTATGCTGCGGTCGGTGCCGACCCGTTCAACGCTATTTCTTGACTGGTACTAATACCTGCGGTTGCCATATTTCAGAATGTGTTCCCACGATCGCCGTCCGGGATCATCATCCAACTATGCAAAATATCGAACGCCAGGCAGCTCTTTGAAGTCCTTGTCTTGTGTCCAAAGTGTTGCGTCGAACCGCCTAGCAGTTGCGTAGATCAAGCTATCGGCCATCGGAAGACGTAGCTTTGCAGCCTCGAGCGAAAGAGCCAGGTCAATATCCACTACGCGGCCGTTCAACATTGTGCCGATCGCTTCACGGGCATCATTTTCGCTTCTATCGCGGAGGAATTTCTTATAAACTTCGAAGATCGAAATGACAGGAATGATCAGGTTTTTTGTATCTTCGACAGCTGGTGAAAATAGTTCAGACCTTGTTGAACCTTTTAGGTATTCGAGCCAACCGGAAGAATCGACAACGTTCAAGTCGCTCACAATCGATCATCCTCTCGTTCAATGTGAGTATCGATGTCCTTGAATCTACCGCGCATTTCACTGACGGGTCGAACCGGTATCAACTCCACGGTGCCGCCGACGTCGATAACGCGAAACATTGTGCCTGGTTTTAACTTTAACCGTTCCCGCACCTTTCGCGGGATAACAACTTGAAATTTTGACGAAAGTTTTACAGTGTCCATATCGATAGCACTATTGTAGAACGATAGTGCTATCGATGCAATCATCTATTTCCCTGTATTCAAAACTGTCTTAAACGCCATTTTTGCTAATTTCCATGTTCTGTCCCAGTCGATCTTGCCGTTTTCGTCGCGGCCCATTAGTTTGTTGACGAAGAGTTTGCGGAAGTCGGCACCTTCGCGGCGGAGCATGAATTCTTTGGCGTAGGGTTTAGCGGTTTCGAAGAAATTGAATTCGGGGTCGGTGATGATGCCGATGCCTTCGAGCGTCATCAGGGCACGCATTATGTACGTGAAATTTGACGGCAGGCGGAACGGATAGTCGTACATCACATCCGCAAGGTCGTAGGTCAATTCCTTGAAGTTTACGTCCTTTAGTTTCAGGTTCAGATGAAACTCGAACATCTTTTCGACCACAGGCCGGACGATGTTTGGGTTTGTGCCGGGCTTTAGAAAATCCAGTGCGATCAGGTCGTCAGCAATACCGGCCGGGTCTTTTGCGACAACATGGAAAAACGCGTCGATCATCTTCGACTGCAGTTCCGGCGTAATGCGGCCGACCATTCCGAAATCGAAGAACGCGAGGCGGCCGTCCGGCATTACGAGCAAATTGCCGGGATGCGGATCGGCATGGAAAAAGCCGTCTTCGAGAAGCTGTTTCAAGTAAGTTTTTATCAACAGCCGGTTTACCTTTGCCGGTGCGATGCCGAGGCGTTCCTGTTCTTCGAGATCGGTCACCTTTGTGCCGTGGATAAACTGCATCGTCAGCACTTTTGATGTGGTGAGGCCCCAATGGATCGTCGGAACGTGGATGTTCGCCCAATTTTTGAAACTTTCGCGAAATCGTTCGGCATTATGACCCTCGGCCTCGTAGTCCATCTCTTCGTGGATGGTCACGTCGAACTCGCGAAGCATGCCGGACCAATCGGCATTCTCGTTCAATTGCGGAAAGCGTTCGGCAAAGGCCGCGACTTTTCGAAGAATGCCGAGATCGCCTTTGATTATCGCTTCCAGATTCGGGCGTTGTACCTTTACCGCAACTTCTTCGCCGGTGTGCAGACGTGCTCGATAGACCTGGCCGAGCGACGCCGCGGCGACCGGCTCAAGCTCGAATTCGGCATAGGCTTCGCTGATCTTGCGGCCGAGGTCTTTCTCTATACGGGCAAACGCGATCTCATTCGGAAACGGCGGCACGCTGTCCTGCAATTCGCCAAGTGCTTTGACAAACGGCAGCGGCAAAAGATCGGGCCGCGTTCCCATCGACTGGCCCATTTTGATGAACGTCGGCCCAAGCTCGATCAGCTTATCTTTTAACCAAACTGCCTGTTTCTTCTGGTTGGTTTCCTTGTGTGCTTCATTGCCCAGAAAAAACCGGCGAAGGCCGAGCATAAAAATATGAACGAACCACATTCGCCAGGCAAAGAGTTTCTCGCCATAAACGGCCGCCCGAGTAAGCCGTTCGGCGTTTTCCATTCGCTTCCGCTCGTGTTTGAGCTGGTGCGAACGGTGCATATCGTATTGGTCAAGGTATAAATAGAGCGACAGCATAGCGATCACACGCGTGACACTGAACAGCCGCAGATATCCGCGAATGCCTATGTAGCGACGGCCGACCTGGCTTTCGATCGCCGAAAGTTGGTGTTCTTCGCCCGCAACAGCAGTTTTAGTTGCCCTGTCTGCGGCAGATGACCCGGCCGTTCGAGCCGCCGTATGCGAACCGTGGCTGCCGTTCGTCGGCACCAGAGCAGAGCTTTCTGCGGCAAACCGTTGTTTTTCCAATACTTCATTCATTCGAATAATTAACTTATAACACACCAATGCCGCAGTTCAGGCAGTTCTTTCCCGAATCGAACATACGAGGCTGCGGCGGCAAAAGATGCGTTAATTTTCAATCGGCTGCCCAAACTGAAGCACGTATCCGTTGTTGTCATACACGGCGAATTCACGCATGCCGTATTCAAAATTTTCGATGCCGTAACAGATACGCACTTTGTCTTTAAGTTTCGTCCACATCGTATCAACATCGTCGGTCGTAAAATAGAACGAACCAGTGAAACCGATCGTGTTATACGGTTCGTGCTGGTTCGGACGCGAGATCATTATCGAAACCTCGTCAAGACGCAATGAAGCCCAGCCCCATTCGTCATTTCTCCCGTGACAAGTAAATCCGAGAGTATCAACGTAAAATTCGATCGTCGCGTTTAGGTCTTCAGTCCAAATCAATGGCCGAAGCTCAGTAATCTTCATGCGTGGTCAAGGCAATATTTCGAATGTACCGCAATGGTTCGGACGAAAAATGCTGAAGTGCCGGCGGTCAACAGTGAGAATTTTCGTGATCTCCAAACGCTCTGCCATCGCGACGATACAAGCGTCAACGAAGTCGATATTTGCGTCGTTGTATTTGCGAAGGATTTGGCCCGGACGGACGTAATCTTCCTTCAGCGGCGAAACAAGATCGAACTCACTTTTCGAAAGGTCGGAAATAAAATCTGCCAGTTTCCCGACGCCCAAATTCTTTGCAATAAAATGTGCCGTCTCCGTTATGGCTGGGATAGGAAATATCACTTTTCCTCGGATCAGGTTGGTCGCGGCGGCAACGTCCATATGGTGCACATCTGTCGAATCCATTGATGCGTAAAGAAAGCCAGAATCGAGAATGTATGTCATCATTTGTCGGTTCCAAACCCTTGCGCAGGATCAAGATCCTCTCCATATAGAAGCTCCGACATACGTTCAGACGTGTCCGTTTTCCCGCTTGAGAACATACCAATAATCGATTCGAACGGATTTTTGAAATCCTTTTCATTCGAACCGTTTTTGCTCTCCGGAAAATGCTCGTCCCAAGCCTCTTCGACAAAATCACTGACAAGTTTGTCGGCTCTCAAGCCCTTTTCTTCCGCTCGACGCAAGATCTTTGCTTCGGTTTTCTCTGATAACGTGATTGTAATGCTCATAATGCAGCCTCAAAGCAAATCTAACATATTCCTTACGCCTTCGTGGCGGAAATAGTTCAGTGCTGTTTGCGAATCTTTGTCGATCTGTGCCTTTAACTCGCCTATTCCGTTGAACTTACGTTCGTCGCGGATGCGGTGGAGGAAGCGGACACGGAGAACATCGCCGTATAGGTCTGAGTCAAAATCAAACAGATAGGTTTCGATCGACGGTTCGGCTTGCGTTTCAAACGTCGGCCGGACGCCGATGTTCGTAATGCTTCGCCGCCATCTGCCGCCGACGAGCGTTGCCGTTGCGTAAACGCCGAATTTTGGAATGACGCGGTTGTGCGGCTGCAGGTTCGCGGTCGGGAAGCCGATGGTGTGGCCGCGGCGATTGCCGCGAACAACTACGCCTTCGACACCGTAAGGCCGCCCGAGCATACGGCGGGCGAGATTTACGCGGCCGTCAACGAGCAGCTTGCGAATTTCTGACGAACTTATCCTGTGCCCGCGAAGCTGAACCTCCGGCACTTCATCCGCAAAAAAACCAAGCTCGCCGCTCATTCGTTTCAGCAATTCGATATTTCCGCCGCGGCCCTTTCCGAACGCAAAGCCTTTACCGAGATAAACCTCTTTCGCCTGCAGGCGGTCGTGCACAATACCGCTCAGGAATTCTTCGGCCGGTGTCGATGCGAATTCACGATCGAACGGGATCACTATCGCCTGCTCGATCCCAAGCACTTCAAAATTTGCCAATCTTTGATCGAGCGTCTGAAGCAATGGCGGAGCGGATTCGGCGTGCAAAACGGCTCGCGGATGTGGATCGAAAGTTATTGCGGTCGGCACGGCGTTCACTGCCTTTGCCCGCTCGGCGACGGTCTGCATTATCAACTGATGGCCAAGATGAAGCCCGTCAAAAACGCCGAGCGTCAATACCGTCGGCCTTTGAATATTCGCGTTCTCGGTGCCGTGAAATATCTTCATTTTTAGACGATCTTATAGCATTGCTGCTTCCGGAAATTTCTGCGGTGCGATCCTATCTCCCGCGCATCCTGCTCAACAGGATGGATCGCCTGATAAGATCGTGATATGCATCCTGTGTTCGATGACTCAGAGTGTCGCCGCGGTGACATCGACCTCACCTGATCCAGCAATTTCTGGTTTTATTGCATTGCTCTAAACTTGCTCTATAATCACTATGCAAGTTAGGACTTATTCCTGATAATACGCGGTATGACCATATTATCAATAGGCAGTCGCGATAATTGTTGTAATTGATAGTTATGCGGAACCATTCTGCATAATTATAAGTTAGACCGCGCTGGACAGTTCGCATCCTATGAACTCTCAGCAGCATCACGATGCGGCGGCAGTCAAAGTATTTCCGCCAGCCATTCCTCTGGCCACTATCCTTGCCGGAGTTGCCTTGCAGCGCGCTTTGCCTATTGCCGTCGGCTCGTTTGTTCCGGAGCCTGCGAGGTACTGGATCGGCGGCCTGATTGTCGCCTTTGCCGTCCTGTTCTTGGGCTTGTGGTCCGTCGTGCTTGTACGTAAGAGCGGCCAAAGCGAGAACCCCTGGAAACCCACCACGCAGATCGTCCAGCACGGCCCGTTCCGTATCACACGCAACCCGATGTACCTGCAGATGGTTGTTGGCTGCATTGGATTCGCAGTTCTTCTTGCCAACCCTTGGATCTTGCTACTGACTCCATTGTGCGCTTGGCTCCTGCAGCGTTGGGCCATCCTTCCGGAAGAGGCCTATCTTGAGCGTAAGTTTGGCTCCGCCTATGCTTCGTACAAGCGCCGCGTCCGCCGCTGGCTATGACCAACCAAGTCTGTGTGGGCGCGGCCTAACCCTTCGTTGCACCTGACGTTCGCTTCCTCTCGGTTTTCCGCGACGGTATGATAGATTTGCATTGATTGTTTGAGGAGTTTTTTATGTTGACGGAAACGATTACATTACAAGTTGAATCGGATGTTGCTCGTTTTTACAATGACGCACCGCAACCTGATAAACAGAAACTGCAAGCCTTGTTTGGAAGTTGGCTGAAACACTACGCTGAAGCCGATGTTGATTCTCTTAAGGCGACAATGGACGAAATCAGCCGCAACGCACAAAGCAGAGGTTTAACGCCGGAAATTCTGGAGTCGCTGTTAGCCGATGAGTAACAAAAACCTACGCGGCGTCTTTGACAACAATGTGCTGGTTAGTGCGGCTTTGTTAGGCGGTTTTCCGCGTCAAGCGTTCGACAAGCTTCTTGAAAACGGCACGGTTTTGGTTTCCGTTTCGGTGTTGCTTGAGTTAGCCGACGTTTTGAATCGTCCGAAATTTGAGAAGTATGTAACGCACGACGAGCGAATGCGTTTTATGGTGAGCTTTCTGAAAGTTGCCGAATTGATTGAAATTAACGAAACAATTACAGTTTGCCGCGACCCGAAAGACGACAAACTGCTGGAGTTGGCAGTGAGCGGCAACGCTGATTTTCTGGTAACAGGCGATAAGGATTTGTTGGTTTTGAATCCGTTTCGCGGAGTAGAAATAATAACGCCGCGAGAGTTTTTAGACAAAGCCTTGTGAAAATAACGGCGGAAGCGAACAAGTTATTGGACATGAGCGCCGCTGATTTCAGGCGTTACCATAACCGAAACTTAGTGTGGTTCACGCGAGACGATTGCCTTAGTCATTCGCCAAGATGCCGGTTTGTTTGAAGATAGTTTTGCACATAATCGGCGACGGCTGTATCAAGCGGCGTAATGTCGGAAGTGTAGCCGGCCTTGCGGATGCGCGTGATGTCGGCCTGAGTATGATATTGATACTTGTCGCGAAGTATCTCAGGCATGTCAATGTACTCGATGTTTGGTTCGAGGTCGAGAGCCGCGAAAATCGCAGCGGCCAGCGCATTCCACGTATGCATCTGGCCGGAACCGACATTGAAAAGCCCGCCGCGTGTGTCAGTAGCCCGCACGTTAGTAAGGGTTCCCGTCGTAGTATTCAACGCCTCGCTCCCCAAGAAATGTAATGTCATCTCAACAGCATCTTTGACATAAACAAAATCGCGGCCAAACTCGCCGTCTTTGTAATGCGGATCCGCGCTCTTGAACAATTGAAGTTTTCCGGTCTCCTTGATCTGATCGAACGCCTTGTTCACAAGCGAACGCATATCGCCTTTGTGATTTTCGTTCGGACCGAAGACGTTGAAATACTTCAGCCCGACAATGCGTTCGAACATCCCGTTCCGCGCGGCATACTGATCAAACAGATGCTTTGAATATCCATAAACATTCAACGGCCGCAGTGATGACAGATTGTCAGTTCCGTCCTCCATTCCGGCCGACCCGTCGCCATAGGTCGCGGCCGACGAGGCGTAGATAAAACGAATGTCATTCTCTATCGCCCATTCGCAAAGCTCGACGGTATAGGCGTAATTGTTCTTCATCATATACGCCGAATCGCGCTCGGTCGTCGAAGAACATGCACCGAGATGAAAAACCACCGACGGCTCGTAGAAATCCAGGTCCTTTAAGAATTCATCCGCGTCGATATATTCCGCAAACTTCAACGGAACAAGATTTTTCCACTTATTCGTCCCGTCCAAACGGTCAACGATCAGGATATCGTCATACCCCAACTCATTCAGCCGCCAAACGACGGCACTCCCAATAAACCCGGCCCCGCCGGTCACTATGATCTTAGCTTCTGGCATAAATGAGATAATACAACAATTGCAGCATTGGCGGCCTGACGCCGAACGCGATGATATGCGGCGTTTCAATTTGACGTCAAAGATTGCGATACTGGCCATGCACAACTACGTGACTTCCAAGCCGGTTTGTCGCCCCCACTAGCCAAAGGTCGCGTCAATACTTTCCTTACTGATTTCTCTTGTTCGAACACGTTTCCCAAAAACTCGTATATAATCACTGAATGAACGACCAAAGGCTGCTCGAACGAATAACACTGAATCCAAAAGTACTCGCCGGAAAGCCGGTGATCCGGGGGACGCGCCTTTCGGTTGAGTTCATCCTGAACCTTCTCGCCCATGGTGCAACCGAAGCTGAAATTCTGGAAGAGTATAAAGGGCTTTCAAAGGACGATATCCGTGCCTGTCTCTTGTTTGCCGGAGAAACGCTGAGCCGGTCGGAGTTTATGCCGCTGATCGTGGAGACGGCATAAATGCGGTTCCTTGTCGATGAATGTACCGGACCCGTTGTGGCCGCGTGGCTGGCATCGCTCGACCATGATGTATATTCGGTTTTCGATGAGTAACCGGGCAGCGCCGATCTGGACATCCTGGCACGGGCAGTTTCTGAAGACCGCATTCTGATCACGAACGACAAAGACTTTGGCGAACTGATCTTTCGGGAACGCCGCACACATAATGGTGTTATTTTTCTGAGGCTCGCGGATGAACGATCGAAGAATAAGATCACGTTGCTCGAAAAGATACTTGCGAATTATCCTGACCGGCTGCCTGGACAATTCATTACAGCTAATGAGGATAAGGTCCGGTTCGGATGAGACAATTCATAGATCCTTCTAACACCTTGCGTCGGCTCTTTTCGCCAATCGCGCTGTGGCTGCCTGGAACCGAAAACCGGATCGAAACACTTTATCTTCCTTCAAGAATCTATGGCTGAACATCCGTCACCGAACAGCACGGAAAAACGGCATCACCACGCCCAGCGGATGGGCGGGCGCGATGTTGATGAAGACCATCGTGTTGCGACTCCGCTTGAGCTTTTGTTCGACCTTACTTTTGTTATCGCGTTTGGGATAGGCGCATCACAATTTGCGCATTCGATAGCGGAAGCGCATTTTGCCACCGGGCTGTTGGGGTTTGGGTTTGCGAGTTTTGCGATCTGTTGGGCCTGGATAAATTTCTCGTGGTTTGCATCCGCCTATGACACCGACGACTGGATATATCGGCTGACAACGATGGTCCAAATGGTCGGTGTTCTCATACTCGCGCTCGGGCTGCCGCAGATGTTCGCTTCGCTTGAGGAAGGTGTTCATGTGAACAACCGGGTAATGGTGCTTGGCTATGTGATCATGCGCGTGGCAATGGTCTTTCAATGGCTTCGGGCGGCAAAGCAAGATCCTGAGCGGCGAAAGGTCTGCCTAACTTATGTCAAGGCCATTACGCTCGCACAATTTGGCTGGACGATCCTTATCTTTCTCGATTTCTCTATCGCGATCACGCTCGGAATGGCGGCCGTATTTATCCTCGTCGAAATGGCCGGCCCATATCTTGCCGAACGCATCGGCGGCGGCACGCCCTGGCACGCGCATCACATCGCCGAACGCTACAGCCTGTTCGCGATCATCGCCCTCGGCGAAGGTGTCGTCGGCACGGTCGCCGCGCTGTCGGCCGTCATCGAATCGCAAGGTTGGACAACGGACGTGGCTCTTGTCGGCCTGGCGGGCATCGGCCTCACCTTTGGAATGTGGTGGGTCTATTTTATGCTGCCCGCCGGCGAGGTTCTGCACGTTCATCGCCGGCGTTCGTTCGTTTATGGCTACGGGCAGATGATAACGATCACCGCGATAGTCGCGACCGGCGCAGGTTTGCACGTCGCCGCGTATTTCATCGAACACAAGTCAAAGATCGGAGCGCTGGCAACAGTACTGTCGGTCGTCATTCCGGTCGGCATTTTTCTTGTAT
>JADYZI010000382.1 GCA_020853255.1 Acidobacteriota bacterium | reverse complement strand
GGCGGGATTTGGAAAGCATCGGAAGCAGAGGTTTTATTGCCGGGCGTGCCGACGTTGGTTCCTTGAGAACCCGGAAATCAGAAGCGGCAAGGAAAAGAGGCGTAAGACGGATGATCTGCCATCGAAACAATATTTAGTCGCTGAGCTCAAAGAAATTGCCCGAGAACTGGGCAGAACACCAACAACATACGATTGGCCCGGACTACGGGAACGAGAACGCGTTTACCCGCTGTACGTATACTACGCGGTGTTCGGAAGTTTTCTTTCCGCATTAAAGCGGGCAAAGCTGAAGCCCAGGTACAAGCAGGAGTTCGCCGCATCTGATCGCGAAAGGCTTCTGAATGAAGTTCGCCAACTTCGTCGGAAGTTGGGCCGACCGCTTTTTGACGAGGACGTTGACGATGCACGACGGAGACGAGAGGTTTCACCTCCTTATCATTTTGTACGCGCATTCGGCTCCGTCCCCGCCGCGATCGAGGCAGCCGGCGCTGCTAAAAGAATTTACAGCCGCGAAGAGATGATTACGATTCTTAGGGAGTTGGACGCGACACTCGACCGTCCAGTTCAGGGATCGGATGTTCGGGGGTTGTATGAGGCCGGTAAGGGGCCGTCGTTGAAGATGTTTCTGAAGGCGTTTGGAACGCTTTCAAAAGCGCGACGCGCGGCCGGAACGCAGACCGCTTACCGAAAAGCCCAACAAGGGACAACATTCTGGCAAAAATATACCAAGGAAGAATTGATTGCTCAGCTAAAAGCGCTCGGAGAGAAACTCGGACGAAAACCGACCGACCGGGACATCAATCTCGCAAGCAAACTCGGCGAGTGCGCCTCAGCTACTACATTCGCGAGGATGTTCGGAAGTTTACCTCAGGCGTATCGGGCGGCTGGCTTCGGTAAAGTGAAACCGCGTTCATATACAGACAACGAGATCGTAATGGCCCTCAAGACGTTATCGAGAAAAGCCGGCCGAATGCCGACCTTTCATGAGATTCGACGTGCCAGCATTCGCGGAGAATGTCCTAGTCCGGGAACCATCGTCAGACGAATTGGAAAGCTGACAGATCTCAAATCACAATTCGAACCATGAAGAGGGGGACGCTCCACGCGTTGCTGCTATCAACCACTTGGTTCAAATCTGAGCCGTTGGTGCAAAAGCCATTCAAGGGTTCGGCCCGCTAACGCCACAAATAACGCCCAAACTCAACACTTCTCACTACTTCAATATTCGGCACAAAGATTGCGAAGCGAGGAGCAGAGGTAAGTTCATGGACAATTACATACCAACGGAGAAACTCGCGTATTCAATCGAAGAACTGGTAGCGTTATCCACGCTCTCCGCGCCAAAGATCCGAAAAGATATTAGAAATGGAAAACTCGTGAGTATGAAGAAAGGTTCTCGCCGCATAATTCTCCGCGATGAGGCTATGCGATACCTGAGCACGGACGATAGCGATCGCTATGATTCAGACGAATAAGACGCATACAGCGCACGCGGTTCGTGGCCCCGGATTCTGCCGAAGTGGATCTTTATAGCATGATTGGCCACTGCGATATCGGCTCCCAGCCAGGAACGTTCACATGAAACTCTACAAGCAGAAAAGCGGCAAAACCTGGTCGATGCGATTTGTCTTTGAGGGTCAACGCATTGAGCAATCGACCGGACATACAAATCTTCGGAAGGCAGAAGCATTTGCCGAGGCGTTCCGGACGAAGCTTCGCAATGAAGGCATAGGTATCCTAGAAAAAAAGCCGATCCCGGGTTTCAAGACAGCAATGACGGACTTTCTCGAGTGGTCCGCATCAAGACAAAAGAAGAGTACCGCCGCCCGCTACGAAATCGCGTCAAAGGCCCTGATCAATTATTTGGGCAATATCACTCGGGTTGATCGTATAACCAAGCCTCAAATAGAGAAATTCATTACCTGGCGAAAATCTCAATACGGTGCTCCGCGAGGTGTTAAGCCAAAATCCGGAAAGTCCAGACAGACTAAAAAAAAGAAGATCTCCAATGCAACCGTGAACAGAGAACTGGCCTGTCTGAAGAAGATGTTCAGTAATCTTGTTGCGGATGGCATTCTTACAACCAATCCGGTTAAGCTCGTCAAATTCCTTCCGGAGGACAGCGAGCCGGGGCGAGTACTCAACCGAGAGGAAGAAAGGCTTTATTTGATGGCCGCGTCGCAGCCCCTACAAGATTATGCGACCGTTTTGGTCGAGGCCGGCTTACGTCCCGAAGAACTTTGCAAGTTGGCCGTTCGCGACCTGTTCCTAAATGTCGATAAGCCTTACCTTCTTGTTAAAGAAGGCAAAACAAAAGCGGCCAGGCGAACAGTGCCACTTTCAAAGCGTGCTGCAAATGTCCTAGCCAAACGTGTAGCCGACGCAAAGGGGAAGTACATCTTCGCCGGAGGACGGGGCGGTAATGATCCCAACAAGCCAGCCCTCAAATTCAATAACGCTCACTACGGAACCCTGAGACGTAGCAAGATTGACGGCGTTAATCGAAGTGGAACTGACGGGGTGTGCACACTCTATTCATTCCGGCACACCTTCGCGACCCGGTTTCTCGAACGTCGTCCCGGTGATCTTCTGACCTTGGCTGCTCTGCTCGGCCATTCCAGTCTGCGCATGGCGATGCGATATGCCCATCCTTCCGACGAGCATAAATTCGACGCGATAAGGTCGATGGAAGAGGCTCATCCGAAATTGCCGAGAGAGGACAAGGCGAGCTGAAAGTGGCCGGGTTGCCATAATCATACGATAAATGACAAAACGCACAAAAATGCAGCGTCCCCGCCAAGCGTTCGACGAATGAGGGTGCGCGACATTGCCTAAGGTTACAGTGCAGGGTAATGAGTGAACATGGAGCGTGCGCAAGCGACCGGGGCAATAATGAGCGGATCTCACTCTCCAATACTCACTATGTTCTTATACTCCCTAGGATCCAGATAGATTTCATTCATTATCTCGTCGTCCATGTCATCGAGAGTGAGATTGGGATACCATTTTACGGCTCGCTCGCGACTGATTCGACTGTTGAAAACGAGGATTGAGATCGGATCGGTGCTCCCGGCAAAAAGATTTAGGGCGTCAACCTCTTCTGGTAACAGGGGCTTGCCTTCACGAACTTCTTGATACTTCTTTTTGACAAATTCCGCCATGGTAAACGGGACTTGCTGATCTGCCGGAAGTGAATCATCAATCCATTTCGTCTTCGCGATTGGCGCGTGCATCGACGGCTTCAATTCTCCATCGTGCTTACGCCAAAGTTGGTACACCAGAGAATCAAACACCTCAGGAGGCGCCGACCCGAGCCGTTCATTCATTTCGATTCTCTCGCTGATGCTCATTCGATTCCAGTCCTCACTGACCCTTCGCAGATCCCGTTTCAAGTCGTCAGCATCGACGACACTTTGGTGGGCCGCTGTCAGGAAAGACATGAGGCGGAATTGCTTCGTGTCCTTGGTCGCGAAGATTTGCGTACCTGGGAGATAGTAGCTGTACTCCAAATCCTTACGGTCATTCTTGTTTGGACCAAACAATCGAGTATTAGTCAGAGACAAGTGCCACATGAAGCTTGCCTTCAAGCAAAAGAGTGCAAATGGGGCAAACTCCCCAAAAGAGCTAGGGCCCTGCGCCCTCCACCGTTCGCCTGCTTGGCGAAGCACGGCAGGAGGCACTTGAAAGTCTTCCTCGAGGATTTCAAAAAGCTTGGTTACCATTCGAATGTCCGATAGGATGTGCTTGACTGAATTTGCTAGCTCCTCATCTGACGTAGGAACTGCGAATGACAGACCGGCGCTCTCAATCTTTGCTAGGTATAGTTCGGTTGCCAGTGGTCTCTCAGCTATTGTTCTGAACCGCTGCGCCCATTCGCGCTCTGTATCCGTAAACTCCTGACGCTCCCAACGAGCTAACAGTTCATCTTCCAGTGGAGTTTCTATGAGCGATGCCAATGAACCGCTAGCGGTCCTGACAACTTTTTCTCTAGATGCCATGAAACGACCGTCCATTGGAGCTTCGCGCCCCTGCAGAGACGCAACCAGTCGCTTACGGTGGTCAAAGGCGAGCCCTTGATTGCCACTAACCCTATAAGTATGCGCGGCGATTCGCTTCGTCATCCCTGCCAGTTCCTTCGTTAGGTCAGCAATGATCTCATTTACGAGAATCTGTGGAACGACTTGAAAAAAATACCTGTCGAGCGAATCAATCTCTTCATTGCCAAGTCCAAAAACAGCGGACTTATCTAGGATGATGCGCAGTCCTCTCATCTAAGTTCCTTAATACACCCCGCAACCGAAATGGCTGTTATTTCCATAATTTTATTCGAGCGTTTTCACACGATACGTTCCTGCCCGAAGGCATTAGTGTATTTTAAACCTGTTTCAGCAAAGGGGTGATGTGCACGCTTGGCCGACAAGCTGCGGCGGGGTGACGGTTTTCGCCAAATCTTCGCCCTTGATCCCAAGAGCGGCGATGGAAACTCACGGTGCGGGGCTGACGAGCGCAAATCGATGCGACAAGGTCGATGAAGTAACCAGACCCTCAAAAAAGCCGAAAAGCAGGCTGGCAGGTGCACGGGGTTACGATAATCATACGATAATGACAAATCGCATGAAAATGGTCAAAATTACCAAGACTGTACGTTATTGTAGTTATTGAGGTTATTGGAGGCGGCGATCGGAATCGAACCGATGAATAAAGGTTTTGCAGACCTCTGCCTTACCACTTGGCTACGCCGCCGCAAAATGGAAGTAGGCAGTTTGCACTTGGCAGACGAGCAGTTGGGAAAAACTTAACTGCCTTCTGCCGACCGCGAACTGCCTACTCGTGAAGAATGGAGCGGGAAACGAGACTCGAACTCGCGACCTCAACCTTGGCAAGGTTGCGCTCTACCAACTGAGCTATTCCCGCACGCAAATAGAAATTTTACCGCGTGTGGCGGATTTGTCAAGTTAGTGCTGGATAACCATAGGCTCACCGCAAACCAGATCCAACACCTGTGCGGGGCGCAAGGCTCGACCAGGTTGCTCCGACGTGATCTCGCAGGCCTTTTGACCCTAAAGCCCAAACCCTAACCACGAAATACTCGAAAGAGGACACGAAATTCACGAAGAAACAACGAATCGCTTTCAGCACACAATACAAAATGCCTTTCGCCGACTCGTGTATTACCTAAGACTGAGTCCGCTAATTGTTGACAGTTATATCTTTAATAAAGCTCCAATCACCGCTCGGGTTTATTGAAATGTTTCCTATTCGCTTATTAGCAACGACCATATTTGCCGGATACCAAAGCGGAATGAGCGGCAGGTCGGAACTGATCAACGTCCAGGCGCGCTGATACAGGTCCTTCGCTTTTGATCGGTCTGTCTCATTGACGGCGGCGTTCAGAAGTTCATCCACCTCGGGATTTGAATAACGGCTTCGGTTACAGCAGCTAACGCCCTCGCCCGGAATTTTGCCGGTCGTAAAAAGGTCCTTAAGAAAAAGTGGATCCTGGTTACCGCCTATCCACGCACCGGTGTTCATCTGGAATTGCCCTTTTGCCAGATTTTCGCGGATAGTGTTCGGGTCAAGCGTTTCTATCTGAACATTCAGGCCCGCCTCGACAAGCATATTCTGGATGGCCTGCGCGTAGCTGCTGTAGGCGGCATTTCCCGATGAGAACTTAAAGGTAATCGGCTCATTCTTGTAGCCGGCCTCGGCCAGGAGCTGTTTTGCCCTTGCCGGGTCATAGTCATATTTAACCCCTGCCGTATATGCCCAACTGGCCTCCGGCAAGACGGAGTAGGCGATCTTTGCCTGGCCCGAAAGCAGCTCGTCAATTATTTTTTTCCGGTCGATCGCATAGCCGATCGCCTGTCTGACCTTGACCTTGTCGAGCGGCGGGGAAGTCGTGTTCAAGCCAATGTACTGTATGTTCGAGCCATCGAACTGTTCGACCTTCAAATTCGGCAATGCGCCCAATTGCTTTAGGCTGTCCGGCGGCAAATTGGAAGGGACAGGAGCAAGGTCAACACCGCCTGTTTGAAGTTCTGCCTGCAAGGCGCTCGCATCGGTAACAGTTTTTACCCGCAGTTTTGCGACCTTCGGAGATGCCTCCCAATAATCGGGGAACGCCGCGAGATCGACCGTATTCTGTGATTGATCGAACGAGACGAACTTGAAAGGGCCGGTGCCGACCGGTGAAGTTTTAAGCTGAGCCGAAGAACCCTGAGAAACGACCGGGATCGCAACAAGGTTTGAAAGCAGTTGGTTCTTTAATTCCGGCTTGGCCAGATTGAAAACGACCGTGCTTGCGTCGGGCGTATCTATCGACACGATATGGGCTACCGGCATTTTGTTTACCGTGTCATAGAACGCAAACGACTTGTAGCCCTTGGTGCGAAACAGTTCATCGAACGTGTATTTGACGTCTGCCGACGTAAATGGCTTTCCATCATGAAACTTCACATTGTCACGCAAAATGAAGGTGATGGCCTTTCCGTCCTCAGATGTCTTGATCTCCTTTGCCAGCTCGCCTTCATAATCAAAACTTGCATTTTTGCGCACAAGTGAATTGAACATCAGGCTCCGCACACGCTCGGCCGCCGCATCCGACTTTTCCGTTGTCAAGGTATCGAAGCCGGTGAAAGGTTCGGACAAGGCAACCGTGACGTATTCTGAATTCGTACGCCGGCAGGCCGAAAAGACGGCAAGACTGAGCAAAAATAAAAGCGTTAGGGATCTTTTCAAATCGAGTGGACCTCCGTCGGGTTTTACGACAAGCTGCCGTTTAATTCTTCAATTCTTTTGGAGAGATCTCCGATCTGCTCCGGCTCAAAGTCAAGCGGCGGCGAGAGGTGAGCCTTTAGCCGAACGATTCGCCCCAGTGAGCGGTCAATGTTCGCCGTATCTAATCTGCCTGTTTCGACCGCGGCCGAAACTGCGTCCCGTGCCTCAAAGATCGAATCAACACCGGCGCATATCGCCAGCATGTCCTGGCCGGCCGCAAGGGCCATCACCGAAGCCTCGCCGACCCCATAATCTTTGACGATCGCGCCCATCTCCATATCGTCGGTCACGACAAGGCCGTCAAATCCAAGTTCGTTTCTGAGCAGTTTGGTCACGAAGTTGAAGCTAAGCGAGGCAGGTAAGAGTTTGCCATCTTGGCCTGTTTCCTGCAAGTTCAAATTTGGATAGGCGGCGTGGGCGACCATCACGGCGCGTGCCTGCCCGGTCGATATTAGATGCCGAAACGGATGTAGATCGACCGCCCAAAATTCATCCTTTGATATGCCGACCGTCGGCAACTCCTCGTGCGAATCAACCTCAGCGGCCCCGAGGCCCGGAAAATGCTTTATACAGCCTATCACGCCATTGGACTGCAAGGTTTCAAGAAATCGCGAGCCAATGGCGATCACGTCGTTTGCTGAATGGCCGTATGCCCTTGCGTGAAGGCCATTTGTAAACTTTGCCCGCCGATCGTCAACGACATCAACAACCGGCGCGAAATCCATATTGAATCCAAGAATTCGCAGTGCTGCGGCAATTATTTCGGCCTGGGCCTCGGCAATTTCCGGGTTCGATATACGCGCTCCGGCGGGCATAGGCCCGAAAATGCGCTTTAGCCTCTCGACAAGGCCGCCTTCCTGGTCAACGCTTAGAAAAGGCTCGATGGCAGCGAGCGACCGCAATTCATCCAATAGATCGCGTGTCTGCCGAGCTTCCTTGATATTTCGAGCAAACAGGCAAATTCCGCCCGGCCTGATGTCGGCCATAAGGCGGCGCGTCGTTTCGTCGACACTATCTGTCGGTACGCCAATAAAAAACAACTGGCCAATCTTGTCCTCTAATGAAAGTGTTGAGATATCCGGCTTATCCATGGTCCAAAAACTTCATCCGTTACATTAAACGTCGACTCTCCGACGCCTGATGTTCTACATTAACTTTAGATCACCTTTTGTTTTAGCTGATGCAGGAATTCCTTTGATTCCTCAGGCGTCAATGAGTCAACCGCAAGGCTCCGCAGCTCGTCAACCGCCGATT
>JADYZI010000381.1 GCA_020853255.1 Acidobacteriota bacterium | reverse complement strand
TTGACAGGTTGGGGGGCCTTAAGATCGAAACTCCGTTAAGTTGCCGTTGGAACTGTCGCTGCGAGCAAATAACCAATTTATCATAGATCGTTTCTAAGTGTGGTGTCTAGCTTTTTCTTGAAGAATGTGATTTTTCCCGTTGTCCGCAACGCGCTATTGCCTCACAGCATCTGGTTGCGCGGGTATTCGCCTCTTGTTTCGTGCCTTTCGTGGTTTAGGTTCCGGCTTCGCCACCACGAAACGGGACGAAGCAAGAGGGCGAAACGCACAAACACGGAATCTTCGTTTGGATCTAGACCACAGTTTAGCAAACCATGGCCAATGTCGTCTCGACGATCCGCCGAGGTTGTTAAAAGGCCCGCGACGTGTCAAAATCGTAGGTTTCGGAGGCCGTAAGGATTGTACGCTGAAACGAAAACCAGATCAAAGCTCTTAAAGAAGCTGGGCAAAGCGATCGCTGATTTTTCGATGATCGAAGAGGGCGACCGGATAATGGTGTGCCTTTCGGGCGGCAAGGACAGCTATACGCTGCTCGATCTGCTCCTGGACGTACAAAAGCGTGCGCCGATAAATTTTTCGCTTCTTGCGGTCAATCTTGATCAAAAACAGCCGGGTTTTCCTGAGCACATCCTGCCTGAGTATCTAAAGGGACTCGGCGTTGAGTACCGGATAGTTGAAGAGGACACGTATTCGATCGTCACGCAGCATATTCCCGAAGGCAAGACATATTGTTCGCTCTGCTCACGTCTGCGTCGGGGAATTCTGTACTCGACGGCGTTGGAAGAAGGCTGCACAAAGATCGCGCTTGGCCATCATGCGGATGATATCATCGCGACCTTTCTCTTGAACCTTTTCTACGTTGGGCAGTTGAAAGCGATGCCGCCTATCCTGCGTAACGACGCGGGCAATAACACTATCATTCGCCCGCTGGCCTATTGTCAGGAGGCGGAGATAGCCAAATACGCCGCCGAGCAGAAATTTCCTATCATTCCCTGCGACCTCTGCGGTTCGCAGCCAAACCTGAAACGTGCCCGCGTAAAGCGGCTTGTGAATGAGCTTGAAAAGGAAACCCCATTTATTCGAAGCTCGATCATGACGGCCCTGACAAACGTAACGGGCTCGCACCTGCTCGACAACAGGCTTTACGATTTTCGCAATTTCGAACCGCTGATCAAACAGATCCCCGCCGGCCACGGCAGCGTTGAAAAAGAACTCGACGCCGTGTTTGACCACAGTGATCTGGCGTACTCACCGAATCTAATGGAAATGACCGGCATAACGGCAAATTGACCACGGACCCGCTACTTTTTCATGAACGTCCGCGCTGGAATTCGTGAAACCGGCTATGTAGTAGATCCGAGACGGAACGGACACCAAAAGGAACCAAAAACGTTTCAAAAGGAAACCAAATACGCCCCAAAAGGAAACGACGGCTTCAAGAAGGGCATCAACTTGTGCCGTTTTTGCCAAAATGAGCCTTGCCGTCCGATAGCGGTCATGTTGCCAATCAATATTGCGTCAGTGTTCAGGTGGTGGAAACGATAACGGCATCCATTATCGCCGGGATGATAGCGCCCAAATGCAGAAGCCCGCGCGTAAGCAAGGGCTTGATATCCAACGCTCATATTAAGCCCTTGCTAACACGCGGGCTTCCGCAAGACTAGCAAGAGTCGGCATCTGCGTTATGTCTATGCAACGTTCACCCGTGTATGATACATCTCCTTTGGAGAGGATGAACCCGCATGAGACCGGATTGGCGAGAAATTTCGCGTGATGATGTAAAGGGCCAGTGGGCGGCCCTTTATATAACATTGAACCGAAAGGGCAATATTGTGATGAGCCGCGTGACCTATGAAAGGCTCGGCGCGCCGAAGGCATTTTTGCTTCTGTACGATCAGGTGAACAACCGCATAGGCCTGAAACCGACCGCACCCGGCATTCGCAATGCCTATCCGGCCAGCCCAAGCGGCAGCCACGGCGGTAAAATGGTCCGCGCCTACCGCCTCGTTCAGGAAGCCGGCATCGTTCTGCCATATACGCTTCAATTCCAGAACCCTGAGATCGACCAGGACGGCATCCTCATTCTCGACCTTCGCACCGCCCGCATCTCAAAACGGGCCGCGAATCATTCCAGGAATCAAGAAAAACACTAACCTCAACCCGATACAAAAGTAACATCACTTCCCGGTTCGTATTTAATGAAATCCTCAACCTTTGTTAAACTACGCACGGGCAATCAGAACATGACCGATTCACTTATCTTAAACGGCGATAGTCTCGACGTTCTTCCGACGCTAAAAGCTGGAACAATTCAATGTTGCGTGACGTCACCTCCATATTGGGGACTTCGGGATTACGATCATCCCGCCCAGATCGGGGCCGAAGCATCACCTGATCTCTATGTTGAGAATTTAGTTGCCATTTTTAAGGAGGTGCGACGAGTGCTCCGCGCCGATGGAACAGTGTGGCTGAATGTGGGTGACGGATACGCTCGAAACGGTGGGACAGGAAGTCATGGGCCAAATGCAATTGTCGGCAATACCAAGAAATTGATACAAAGGCGAAACTGTAAGGTGCCAGAGGTCTGGGGATTAAAGGACAGAGACCTCTTGGGCTTGCCTTGGCGGGTGGCCTTTGCCCTTCAGGCTGACGGTTGGTATTTAAGATCACGGATAACCTGGATTAAGAAAACAGCAATGCCAGAGAGCGTGAAAAACCGGCCCACAACGGCCACCGAAGAGATCTTTTTGCTTGCCAAATCACCGACCTACTTCTATGATCCAAATGGGTTTCGGGAGGCGTCCGGGGCAAACCTACGGAATTACTGGATACTTGGGCCGGAGCCGAACGCTAACGGTCATCCGGCCGTATATCCGCGCGAATTGGCTAAGCGGTGTATCTTGCTCGGATCACGGGCGGGCGACACGATACTGGATCCTTTCAGTGGATCAGGAACCACTGGATTGGCAGCAAACGAAACGGGGCGTAACGCCGTTTTGATCGAACTTAACCCCGATTACGCTGCACTCAGCCGCGAAAGAACGGCCTTGGTTCAACCAGAGCTGCAGATGCAGATGAGTTCCTAATTTCACCGTTACTTGATCTATGCCACGATTGCCAGGATCGAAAAAACTAATTCTAGATTTTTTCTTAGGTAATATTGGTGTCGTACTTGAATCAAAGGACATCCAAAGAGCTAGCGGTGGAGCTGTTGAATGGGCCCGGCGAGTACGGGAGTTGCGCAATGAAGAAGGATATCAAATTCTAACGCATAAAGACCGCGTCGATCTCAAGCCAAATCAGTATCTCCTTGAAACCGACAAACGCCTTCCAGCTTTTGCTCGAAATATATCCAAGGAAACCAGGGCACGAGTTCTTGAGCGCAATGGCTACACCTGCCAAATGTGCGGTGTGGCGGCCGGTGACCCTGATCCGCTGGGCGGAAACCGGACTGTTCGCCTGACAATGGGTCACATACTTGATAAGTCAAAAGGAGGCGATGATTCGGCTCAGAATCTTCGCGCTGTATGCACCAACTGTAATGAAGGTTTGCAGAATACTGCCCTCCCTAAACCTGACAGAATCCATCTATTAGCGCAGATCCGTCGGGCGACGATCTCCGATCAAAAGGCCGTGTTGGAATGGCTTCAGCAAAAGTTCAAACAGTGAAGTCCTTGATACCCTGGGTGAGAGATCTAAATCTCGATAACAACCTTGCCGAAGCTGCGGTTTGATTCGAGGTAGCGGTGGGCATCGGCGATCTCGGTTAGCGGGAATATCTTATCGACATTCGGCACGATCTTTCCGGAGGCGAAAAGCGGGAGGAAGTCGTTGGCAAATTTTTGTGTTGCCTCGGCCTTTTCTTCGAGGCTGCGGCCGCGGAGGACTGTACCTATGATGCGCAAGCGCTTTGTTAATGCCTTCGAAAGATCGAATTCGGCTGTCCGGCCCGAGGTCAGTCCGACAAGCATCAGCCGGCCTTTTGGCAAAAGACACTCAAGATTTTCGCGAAAATAACCGCCGCCGACCAGATCGAGTATCACATCGACACCACCGCCGTTCTTTGATCTTAAGACCGCCGCGAAACCGGCACCTTCGCCGGCAAGAATGGCTTCGTTCAGCCCAAGCTGACGCGCCCTTTCCAGCTTGTCCGCCGTCCGCGAGGTGCCGATCACCTTTGCACCGAACGCCTTTGCCATCTGAACCGCCGCCAAACCTACGCCGGAACCGACCGCGTGGACAAGCAGTGTTTCACCCTTTTGCAATTCGCCCTGCGTAAAAACCGCGTCGTGCGCGGTGATAAAGGCTTCGGGCACGGCACCGGCCTCGGTGAAGGAAAGGTTGTCGGGAATTCGGGCAAGGACGCGGGCGTCGGTGAGGAGAAATTCGGCCTGCGCCTCGCCGGCGGTAATTCCAAAAACGCGATCGCCGATCTTGTATTCTGTTACCTCGCCGCCTATCGCCGCGACCTCGCCCGCGAATTCGAGGCCGGGAATATTTGCGGAATGACCCTGCGGCGGGGGATACGCACCCTTGCGCTGAAGCAGATCGGCGCGGTTCAGGCCGGCGGCACGGACTCGGACAAGCACCTGTGAGTCCGAAGGCGGCGGCGGCGCCGGAACATCCCGCACCTCAAGGTTATCGGGGCCGCCAAATGATCTTATGTAAACCGCTTTCATAAAGTAGGCTGACGGCCTGCCGCAGCAATGGACCGGGGCAGATCATTTGGACACCGATCTCTTCTATTGCGAACTTTGCGTCCTCCCTTTGCGGCCTTTGTGTTAACGGTTTTTTTAACACAAAGGTCACCAAGTTGAAGACGCAGAGGGCACAAAGATGCGTGCGGTCCAATTGTCACAGGCACGCTTAGCGGCGCAGCCGGGATTCGATATTGTTTGCCTTTAGCGAATTGCCGGTCGCACGTTGGAGATCGGCGATCGCCTTGTTCAGTTCTGTCTGTGCACGCAGTTCGTTCGATCGCGCAGTGGTCAAAGCAGTTTGCCGTTCCAGAACGCGATAGATATCTGATTGGCCGTTATCAAGTTTCCGCTGTTCCGATTCGTATTCCTTTTGCGAATTCTCACGTGCGATGGCGGCCGAGCGAAGCCGTGCCTCGGCCGTTCGCGTTGCCTGCAGTGCGTTTCTTACATCGACCTGAATGTTCTGCTCTATCTGCTCACGCTGCGTTTGCAGCTTTTCGCCTTCGACCAGCGATTTGCCATACTGTGCCCGAGCGGTCTTGTCGCCGAAAAGCGGCAGATTGAACTGAACACCAACGCGAAATGTCGGGTAGCGGTTCGCGAACAGATTGCCGAGAGCACTGCCGTAGCCGCCGATAAGATCGTCGGGCAAGGCCGGCGTCGGGATGATCGGGATCTGGTTTATCTGTTCCAGATTCAGCGCCGGATTGGCGTTTCGCAGCAGCTCATTGTTTCGGATCAACTGGTTTATCGACGAAGTGGTGCCGGTGCCCGAGAATGGATTCACGACATCGGGATTAAATGTTCCGGCCGCGCCGGCGAGCGTATAGCTTGCGATCAGATCGATCTGCGGCTTCTTCTGCTCCTTGAAAAATTTCTGGTCGATGGCGTTGATATCTTTCTGCGCCTGGTTTATCTCAAGTTCGGGGCGGTTCTGCAGAGCAGCGTCCAGTGCTTGTGAAAGTGTAGTTATCGGCGCGTTAAGTTCGACCGAATCTACCGGTGTGACCGACCGTGACCAGATCGCGTCGGTGCGGCCAGGGGCGATCAGATTCTTTAGATTGTTCTCCGCCACGCCGACAGCATTCAGCGCGTCATAGACCGATTGCTCAAAGTTTGCCACCTGTGTTTCGGCGGCGACAATGTCGATCGGGGCAAGCTGGCCTTCGGCCACAAGTCGCCGGTTGTGATCAAGCTGCTGGTTCGCGTCTCGTACAGCGTCGCGCTGTACCTGCAGATTACGCAAGGCGTACGTCAGGTCCCAATACGCCCGCTGAACACCGGCGATTATCTCGATGGTCCGCTGGCGAAACTGTGTATCGGTGAGCGAAAGGTTTCGCTTTGCTATTTCGATCGCCCGCCGCGGCTGATCGAATTTGCGGCCGCGAAAGATGGGCTGTGTGATCTGGAACGCAAGGTTCGAGTTGTACGTCGGGTTTACCTGCGTGAAAATATTGTTCGTTGTGTTGCGGGTGTTGTTTGCCGTAACGCTGAAGGTCGCGCCCGTCGGGCGGAACGAACCGGACACGCCGGCGTTGCCGACAAAATTTGATTGCGTTAGCGAAAAATTCGGCCCGCCGCCGAAAAATGTGAACACCGGCGTTTTGGCGCGTTCGTAAAAGGTCTGGCCCGTCAGATGCGGTTCGTACGCTCCGCGGGCGATCTTCAGATCAAATTCGGCGATACGCACATTTTTTCGCGTTACCTCAATATCCTTATTATTCTCAAGCGCCTTTGTGATCGCATCGGCAAGTGTCAGCGGCTGCTGGTCGGCCATATCTACGCCGACGCGGCCGAGGTCTGGCAGGCTTCGGTCTTCGGACCGGTAATTCGGCGCTATCGCGGGCACACCTTTAAGGTCTTCGGGCTTGACCTGCTGCTTGTCGGTAACGGGCGGTGTCGCGGCCGGAGTTGGGGTCGGCGTAGGTGTCGCGTCCTGGCCAAATGCCGCTGATGCGGCGGCCAGAAGGGCGATCATAAATATAAATAACTGCTGTTTCATAATGCGATCCCCATAAAAAACTGGGAATAAATGAACCCGCCCAAGATGAGCAGGAAACCGCCAATTTCACCGGCGATCAGGGCGTACATGAACCACGTAGTTATCAAATTACGTTCGCGGAACATATTGTCCGTCCGGTTGCGGAAACCTTCGGCAATGTAGCCCGTCACGGTCAAGGCAAAGAACGCTATCGGCACGGCCACGATCAGAAAGCGGACATCGCTGCCAAAAGGCGAAGATTCGATCAATTTTGCAATGACCAGGCACGCAAAGCTGTAAAAGAACGAGGCCCTGTGGGCGATATCAACGTACGCGGGCGCGTGGTGCTCCGGCGATGTCATTATCTTTCGATATTTCCATACGCCGGTCGCCATTCCCGACATAAGGAACAGCCCCGAAAAAAGCAGTGCCGTCTTTTGGGCCGCATCCATAAGCACTAATTTTTGCCGATCAAGGCTCCCGCGGCCGCCGCAAACTTTCGACGAATGCCGCCAAAGAGCCAGTCTGAAAATCGCGTAACGTAGCGGAACAGCCGCAGTTCGGCAAAGTCGTCAAATATCGAATAAAAGACCGGCACCGCCAGCAGTGTCAGCAAAAGACACAGGCTCTGGCCGCCGACCACAAGCACACCTATCGAGCGGTTCGTCCCGGCACCGGCACCGGTGCTTAATACCAGCGGGATCATGCCCGCCACAAGGGCGATCGTCGTCATCAGGATGGGGCGAAGGCGGTCGCGGTTTGCCTGCATGATCGCGTCAAGACGGCCCATTCCTTGTGAGCGAAGATTATTCGTATGGTCGATCTGCAGGATCGCGTTCTTTTTAACAACACCGAACAAAAGGAGCAGCCCGAGGCCGGAGAAGATGTTGACCGTCTGTCCGGTAACGAGCAGGCTCAAAATTCCGAACGGTATCGAAAGCGGCAGCGTCAGAAGGATCGTCACCGGGTGAATGAACGATTCGAACTGAGCGGCCAGCACGATGTACATAAAGATGAACGACAACGCGAACGCAAGCAGGAAGTAAAATCCCGCCTTGCCCATTTCCTTCGATTGGCCGACGTATCCGGTACGATATCCCGGCGGAAGCTGCATCTTCGCGACAAAATCGTTGATCGCCGAAGTAATGCTGGCCGCCGAGCCCCCGGGTTTTGTGTTTGCGAGCAGCGTTACCTGCCGCTGGCGGTTCGTTCGCTCGATAGAACTTGGCCCCGTGCCCTGTGACACGGTAACAAGCCGGTCAAGCGTTACCCAGCCGATCTTTGATGACGGCACGATCAACCGCTTCAGCCCTTCGACATCCGTCCGGAACGAATTGATCGCCCGAACACGGACCTCATATTGTTCGGTTCCCTCGTTGTAGGACGTTGCCTCCTGCCCGGCTACGAGCGTGTTCAATGCCTGCGAAACATCGCCGATCCGTACACCGAGGTCGGCTGCCTTGGCACGATCGACCTCGAGCCGCACTTCCGGCTTGCCGGAGATGAGTGTCGAATCGACGTCCACCGCGTCCGGGATCGTTTTCATTTTTTCCAGGATCTTTTCCGAATACTCTTCGAGCTTTTTCAGATCGGGGCCGGCGATCAGGAACTGCACGTTCGCGTTGCGAAAACCGCCGCCCGAGAATG